>JALYLO010000131.1 GCA_030774175.1 Actinomycetota bacterium | reverse complement strand
AGCTCGAGCAGTCGCTCCAGGGTCACGACGCCATCGTCACGAACGCCGCCGGCTGCGGCTCTCACCTGAAGGATCACGGAGTCGCGGGGGCGGTCGACGTCTCGGAGCTCCTTGCCGGCGCGCCGGCGCCGGCGAAACGGCACCCGCTGCCGATCCGGGTCGCGTTCCAGGACTCCTGCCACCTGAAGCACGCGCAGCGCATCGAAGACGAGCCGCGCGCCGCGCTCCGCGCCATCCCCGGGCTCACCCTGCTCGAGCCGGCCGACCAGGAGCTCTGCTGCGGGAGCGCGGGCATCTACAACCTCGTCCAGCCCGCGGCGGCAGGCGAGCTCGGCGACCGGAAGGCCGGGCGGGTGCTCGCGACGGAGCCGGAGGCCTATGCGAGCGCCAACCCGGGCTGCCTCGTCCAGGTGACGGCGGCGCTGCGGCGCGCCGGCCGGCCGCTGCCGGCCTTTCACCCCGTCGAGCTCGTCGACGCCTCGATCCGCGGCCTCGACGCGCAAGAGCTGCTCGCCCGCGCCCGGCGTTAGCTACTTCCCCGGATAAACGTGGTCGGTAGCTCGTAACCGCGAACCGACGCCCAGGGCTCTTCGCCGGAGACGTCGACGAGGCCGTAGCCGCCTTCACCCAGCGACGGGCCGATCACCACCTGGAGGTGCGCGGTCTCGTCCCCGTCGTTGTAGGAGGCGTGCACGACGCCCGCGTCGAGGTAGACCGAGTCGCCGGCCTGGAGCGTCGTCGACTCCCGTTCGATGAACTGGGTGACGCTCCCCTGCTTGACGATGATCATCTCCTCCTGGCCGTCGTGGCGGTGAAAGGCATGCCCCTCGCCGGGCTCGAGCGTCACGTCCATGACGACGAGGCTCCGCGAGCCCGTGTTGGCGGGCCGGCAGCGCCAGCCGATCGAGCCCCAGTCGAACTGCTCCTCGATGACGTCGGACTGCTTGACGAACGTGCTCATCGCGATTCCTCCTCCTGGTGTTGCACGGAGATCGACTTGAAGCGGCGCATGTTCTCGGTCATTGCGACCTCGGTTGGCAGGCGCTCCATCGACGAAGCGCCGAAGAAACCGACGATCCCGTCGGTGTGTGCGATCACGTACGCGGCGTCATCCGGCTCCGCGATCGGACCGCCGTGGCAGAGAACGAGGATCTCCGCCTTCACGTGCTTGGCGGCGTCGTGCATCGCCTGGATCATGGGCACGCATTGCTCGAGGGTCTTCGCGGTCGCCGCCCCGATCGCGCCGCCCGTGGTCAGACCCATGTGCGGGACGAGCACGTCGGCGCCGGCCTCCGCCATCGCCGTCGCCTCGTCGGGTGTGAAGACGTACGGCGCGGTGATGAAGTCGCGTTCGTGCGCGAGGCGGATCATGTCGACCTCGAGGCCGTACCCCATCCCGGTCTCCTCGAGCCCGGCGCGGTAGGTGCCGTCCATCAGGCCGACCGTGGGGAAGTTCTGCACGCCGCTGAAGCCGATGCGCCGGAGCTCGTCCAGGAAGACGGGCATCAGGCGAAACGGATCGGTGCCGCAGACGCCGGCGAGGACCGGCGTCTTTCGCACCACGGGCAGCACCTCGCGGGCCATGTCGACGACGATCTCGTTCGCGTCGCCGTAGGGCATCAGCCCCGCCAGCGAGCCGCGGCCGCCCATCCGGTAGCGGCCGCTGTTGTAGATGATGATCAGGTCCGCACCGCCGGCCTCGGCGAGCTTCGCCGACAGGCCCGTGCCGGCGCCCGCGCCGATGATCGGCTGCCCTGCGTCGACCTGCGCGCGCAGGCGCGCGAGCGCCTCGGCCCTCGTGATCACGCGGCAGCCGCCTGGATCAGCTCGTGCAGCCGGTCGGCCATCGCCGTCGCGAAAGCCGGGTCGTTGACGTCCTCGGGCCGTTCGTGCAGCTCGATCCTCTCGTCGAGCGTCTCCTTCAGTCCCGCGACGAGCGCTTCGTCGGCCTCCGGGTCGTGGAATGGCTGGCCCGGCACGTCGATCATCGAGACGCCGCCGAGCGGGACGAACACGACGGTCGGGCCGCTCGCAGCCGACAGCTTGCGGCCGATCGTGCGCCCGAGCTCGGTGCACTCCGCCGGCGTCGTGCGCATCAGGGTCACCGTGGGGTTGTGCACGTAGAGGTTGCGGCCGGCGAACTGCGGCGGGACGCTGTCGCGCGGCCCGAAGTTGACCATGTCGAGCGCGCCGAGCGAGACGACCTGCGGGATGCCGACCGCACCGGCCGCTTCCAGACGCTCCGGGCCGGCCGAGAGCACACCGCCGACGAGCTCGTCCGCGAGCTCCGTCGTCGTCACGTCGAGCACCCCGGCGAGGAAGCCGTCCTTGGCAAGCGCCTCCATCGACTGGCCACCGGCGCCGGTGGCGTGGAAGACGAGCACCTCGTATCCGAGCTCCTCGAGGCGCTCGCGCGCCCTCGTCACGCACGGCGTCGTGACGCCGAACATCGTCGCCGCCACGAGCGGCCTCCCGTCCAGCGGCGGAGCGGTTGCGCCGACCATGCCGGCGATCGCTCCGGCCGCGTTCGCCATGATCCGCCCCGAGATACGGTTGACGCCGGAGATGTCGACGACCGAGTACATCATCGTTACGTCGACCGCTCCGACGTAGGGGCGCGTGTCTCCCGACGCGACGGTGGAGACGAGCAGCTTCGGCACGCCGACCGGCAACGCGCGCATCGCCCTCGCTGCGATCGACGACCCGCCCGAGCCCCCGAGCGCCAGGATCCCGTCGAGGCGCCCGGCGGCATGGAGAGCGCGCACGACCTGCTCGGAGCCCGCACCCATCGCCGTCACGGCAGCGCCGCGGTCGCCCGCCGCAGCAAGGGAATTCGCGTCCGCACCCGCCGCACGCGCGACCTCCTCGCGCCCCACGTCGGGCTCGAGGCCGACGGGCTCGTGGACTCCCGCGTCGACCACGGTCACCTCGACGCCGAGCGAGAGCAGGCGTTCGCGCAGGAACGCGTACTCGCCGCCCTTGGTGTCGAGCGTGCCGAGAAGGACGACAGTGCTCAGCTCGAGGTCCCCGCGAGCGGTTCGACGCCGAGGTAGCGGCGTTGGAGCTCGATGTCGCTCTGGAGTGCCGCGGCCGTGGTCTCGGCGGCAATCCAGCCGCCGACCATCACGAGCTGGCGCTCGGCGATCGCCGTGGCCACCCCCAGGTTCTGTTCGATCAGCAGGATGGCGAGGCCCTCCTGCTCGAGCGCGAGAAACGTCTCGATCAGGTGCTCGATGACCGCCGGAGCGAGGCCTTCCGACGGCTCGTCCATGACGAGCAACCTCGGGTTCGTCAGCAGCGCGCGCCCGATTGCGAGCATCTGCTGCTCGCCGCCCGAAAGCTGGGCGCCGCCGTTGCTCGTGCGTTCCCGCAGGCGCGGAAAGAGCTCGTAGACGCGCTCGACCGTCCAGCGCTTGCCACCCGCGCGGCCCGCAAGCATGCGCAGGTGCTCGTCGACCGAGAGTGACGGGAAGAGCCGGCGGCCCTGCGGCACGTAGCCGATCCCGAGCTTCGCGATCTTGTACGACGGACGCCCGACGAGCTCGCGCCCCTCGTAGCGAATCGAGCCCGTCACCCGCGCGGGCGGGACGCCGAGGATCGCGTTGCAGAGCGTCGTCTTGCCCATGCCGTTGCGGCCCACGATCGACGTCGATCCGCCCGCCACCTCGAAGGACACGTCCTCGAGCGCCTGCGCCGAACCGTAGTAGGCGCTGACGCCCTCGACCGCGAGCAGCGGGGTCGTCTCACTCATCGCGATAACCCCGGCCCAGGTAGAGGTCGTGCACCGTCTGGTTCGCGCGGATCTCGGCGGGTGTCCCCTCGACGATCACGCGGCCGTCGTGCATCATCGTCACCCGGTCGGCGACGCGCAGCGCGACGTCCATGTCGTGCTCGATCAGGATCAATGTGATCGACGGCTCGAGCCCCAGCAGAAGCTCGGTCAGCGCGACCCGCTCGCCGCGCGAGAGGCCGGAGGCAGGCTCGTCGAGCATCATCAGGCGCGGGTTCGACGCGCGCGCCATCCCGACTTCGAGCTGGCGCTGCTCGCCGTGGGAGAGCGAGCCGACGAGCATCTGCTCTCGCCCCCCGAGACCGACGACGCGGGCCAGTTCCACCGCGTGTTCGCGCAGCTCGCGATCGCGCTTCGGCAGCGCGATCGGCCGCAGGTGGCCGCTGCGAACGCCGAGCACCGCGAGATAGAGGTTGTCCTCGACCGAGAGGCCGAGGAACGAACGAGACTTCTGGTAGGTCCGCCCCATCCCGAGCTTCGCGCGCGCCCGCGGGGGCAGCGCGCTCACCTCCTCGCCGAGGAACTCGATTGACCCGGAGCTCGGCGCGACGTCCCCGGAGATGACGTTGAAAAGCGTCGTCTTGCCAGCGCCGTTCGGACCCAGGATGGCGCGCCGCTCGCCGTGCGCGACGACCAGGTCGACGTCGCGCACGGCATGGAGGCCGCCGAAGCGCCGGCCGATCCCCCGCAAGCGGAGGATCGGCTCGGCGTCTTCGGGTACAGCGGTGCCTTCGGGTACTGCTGCTTGCGTCACGCCGTGGCTAGCCCGTGACCGGCGGGTGAATCGTCTTTCCGATCCACGGCAGGCTCCGCTTGACGCACTTCGGGTCGGTGCGGCCCGGCGCCGGCGTCGAGCTGGAGAACGTGCCGCCGAACGTCTGGTCGACGCCCGGGATCTCGCCCACCGTCTTCACCGCGAGCTTGCCGCCCTTGTCATAGAGCTGCTGGTAGAAGATGTTGATCACCGCCTGGCGGTTCTTGTCCAGGTGGAGCGGGCCGTAGGGGGTCTGCAGGCTCACCTTCGAGATGGCCGCCTGGAGCTTCTTCTGGCCGCCCGAGATGTCGCCGCCCACCGCCTTGAGCCCGGCGAGCAGGCCCCAGGTGTTGATGTAGTAGCCGTAGGTGAACGTGGACGACGCCTGCGCTGCGGCTGCACCGAAGGGCGGGATCGTCTTGAACGTCTTGCCGACCTGCGCGTTGTAGGCCTTCGCGGCCTTCGTCGCCAGGTCGCCGGCGGTACCGGCCCCGCCCACGTACGCGCCGACAACGCGCGTCGAGAGCTGCTGGAACTCACCGGGCGTGCCCCAGAACAGGTTGCCGATGAACTTCTTGCCGTCGATCGGCCCGTGCGCCTGCTCGTAGGCCTTGAGGAACGGGATCAGCCCTGCACCTCCCACAGCGACGAACGTTCCGTCGACGTTGGTCGGCATCTGCTGTGCATACGACGAGTAGTCCGTCGTAACAAGCGGCGGGAAGACCCGCTTCGTGACGTTGCCGCCGACCGCACAGAACTCGGCGATGAAGCCCGCCGCCGAGGTCCAGGCGAAGCTGTAGTCGTCGGCCACGACGGCTGCCGTCTTCCAGTGCAGCGTGTTGTATGCAAGGTCGCCGAGGCCGGCGTTCCACATCGCCCCGTCGCCGTTGAAGCGGAAGAAGTTCGGCGCCCGCACCTTCAGCGTCGTGTCCTGCGCGCCTGCGGCGCCGTCGACGAACGTCTTCGTGGGGTGCTGCTTGGCATAGTTCGCCACCGCGATCGACTCGTCACCGGACAGCGGGCCGATCAGGATGTCCGCGCCCAACTGCTCCATCAGGCGCTTCGTCTCCTTGATCGCCACGTCGGGCTTCGCGTTCCCACAGCCGACACCGACGAGCTTCAGCGGGTGGCCGCCGATGGAAGCGCCGGTCCAACCGTCCCGCGGCTTGTTCGGGTTCTTCGCCTTTCCGCCCGCGAACTGCGCGACAGCCGTCACGACGCC
>JALYLO010000130.1 GCA_030774175.1 Actinomycetota bacterium | reverse complement strand
TCGGCTGGAGCATGCGCGACGATCTCGAAGCGCCGCTCGTCGTCGATGCGATCTCGATGGCGATCACTCGCCGCAAGCCGAAGCCGGGCCTCGTCCATCACTCCGATCGCGGCTCGCAGTACGCCTCGATCGCGATGGGCCGCACGCTGCGCGACTCGAAGATCATGGCCAGCATGGGCTCGAAAGGCACCCCTGGGACAACGCCTGCGCGGAGAGTTGCATCTCGACGATCAAGAACGAGCTCGTCAAGCGGCGCACCTTCGCGACTCGCGACCAAGCGCGGCTCGCGCTCTTCCGCTACATCGAGAGCTTCTACAACCCGCTCAGGCGTCACTCGAGCCTCGAGATGCGCAGCCCCGACGAATACGAACACCGATACTGGGAGGACAACGCCACGGCAGCCGCCGCCTAGAAAAACCGTGTCAACGGAAACGGGGCAGCCTCAGGCTCAACCGGCCCACCGGTCCGCCGCCGCCTGCACCAAACCACACTTGACACGCGGCCGGAAAGCTAGCGCGCCACGATGAGAACCGCTCGGAATCCGCTCGAGGCTGCGTCGACCTCGCCAGCAGTCAAGACCTTGCTCCGGCCGGCACGCGGGGTGCGACGGAATCCCCCGTTTGGTGGTCGACGGCCGCGCGCCCTCCTTCGATACTACGCCAGCGGCATCAGGATTTTGGGGAAGCAAGAACCTGCGGCCGCGTGCTCGGACTGCGGCTGATGGCAACTGATATCTCGAGACGAGGCGAATCATCCCTGGCCGCCGGATACCGGCGGCTGGCGACGCTGTTGAGCGACGTCTTGGCGGAGCACCGAGTCGATGCCGTCCTGTGGCGAGTGGTCGGAACGTTGCGGGAGCTGATCCGCTGCGAGGACGTCGTCATTTGGGAGCTCGTCGGGCCCGACGAGCTCGCCGTTGTGTTGATCGACGGCGAGGACGAGAAGGAGATGAGATCGTTGCGGATTCGGCTCGGAGAGGGATTGACGGGGACCGCTGCGCTCGAGCGCACAGCGATCGTGTCGAACGACGCTCATGAAGATCCACGGGCGGGGCTGGTGCCGGGAACCGAACCGACGCCGGAAGCTGTCGTGTGTATGCCTTTGGCGGCGCGTGGACAACTGCTGGGAGTACTGAGCTTGTACCGACGCGGTGACCTTCGCGCGTTCCGCGAGGAAGAGGTCGAGCTCGTAGGGCACTTCGCCGATGTCGCGGCGCTCGCATTGGACAACGCGAAGATCCGCGCGGAGCTCGAACGTCTCGCGACAACCGACGACCTAACAGGCTTGCCGAACCGCCGCCGCTTCCACGAGGAGTTGGCCCCAGCACTGGCTGCGTCGAGACGTTACGGAAGCCCCCTCTCGCTGCTTTTGCTCGATCTCGACGACCTCAAGCAGATCAACGACAACCACGGTCATGAAGCAGGCGACGAAATGCTCCGGGCTGTCGCCGACGCGATAGGAATGCAACTGCGCGAGTCTGACCTGGCCGCGCGTATCGGCGGCGACGAATTCGCCGTGCTGCTTCCCCATACGGGTCGTGAAGCGGCCGAGATCCTGGCAACACGTGTGCAAGAAGCCTTGGCCGACTTGCCGACCGCGCCACTGACCATTTCCGCGTCGGTGGGCACCGCGACGCTGACACGAGAGACAACCAATCTGTTCGCCGAAGCCGACCAACTCCTGTACGAGGCCAAGCGGCGCGCTGCCCGGCAAGCCACGCTCATCGCCGGACGAGGCGATTGACCAACGCCTGTCCACAGACGCCGCCGACGGCAACACATCACGCCGAAACGAGGCTCGCCGACCCACAGTTCGATTCCGCGGGGGCGGAAGGGCTGCTCGCCGAGCGCTACTGCTTCTTCTCCGAAGCCGGTTACCCGATCAAGCGCGCGCTCGCCCTCGCGTTACAGTCAACGGCCGACGTCAAGCGTGAGCCGGAGGATCCCAGGCGCGGCTAAACGAGTCATCTAGTGAACAGGCCGTCAACGCCTTGTCCCTGAGGCTGTGGGGTGCGCAAAGTCCGATCGGCCTACGCAGCGCCGAGATACAACTCGCAAGCTGGTCGATCGTCGATCGACTTCCTGCAGCGGCAGTCGCGCTCGCGCCGCCGCGTCCGGCTGGCGGACGAGAATCGAACCGTGCAGGGAGCAGGCGATTCGCAGTGGAAGCACCGTACTGGGCGCGGCCGCGCGCCGGGACGCGGACTGGTCGTGTCGGCGCTCTTCTTCTTCCCCCGCGGCGGCTCGGCGCAGGTCACGCGCTCGCTCGCTCGCGCCCTGCCGGCCGCAGGGTGGCAACTGGCGCTCGCCGCGGGCTCGCTCGGACAGCCGGGCGAGCCGACCCACGCGGCGAGCTTCTTCGCCGGGATCGACGTCCACCCGCTCGACTATTCCCCCGCGCTCGAGCATGCGCAGCCGCTGGCTGCGCAAGTTCCGTTCCCGCCCTCCTACGAGGATCGCCCGGATGCGCCCGATCGCGTCTTTGCCGCCGTCGACGATGCCGCCCACGAACGGCTCGTCGCTGCCTGGATCGAGGTGCTCGCGCGCGCCGGCGCGGGCAGGGCCGACCTGCTCCATCTGCACCACCTGACGCCCGCGAACGAGGCCGCCGCACGCGGCTTCCCCTCGGTGCCTGTGCTTGGCCAGCTGCACGGGACCGAGCTCGCAATGCTGCGCCTGATCGAGGCGGGAGCGCCGCCGGGCTGGCGCTACGCTCAGGATTGGGGCCGACGGCTGCGAGCCTGGGCGCGGCGCTGCGCGCTGCTGGTCGTGCCGCCCGGGGCGGAGGCCGAAGTGGCCCTCCTGCTCGGCCTCGAGCGGGCGAAGCTGCGCGGCCTCCCGAGCGGCGTCGAGCTTGAGCGCTTCTCGCGGCGACCACTCGCGGAAGACGAGCGGCTTACGTTTTGGCGCCGCTGGCTGGTCGAGCAGCCGCGCGGCTGGGATCAAAGCGGTCGGCCGGGGAGCATCGCCTACCGCGACGAGGAGCTCGCGCCCTTCCGGGGCGGCGGCCCGGTCTTCCTCTACGTCGGTCGCTTCACGGCGGTCAAGCGCCTCCCGCTCCTGATCAGCGCGCACGCGCGTGCGGTCGAGCGGCTCGGCAA
>JALYLO010000129.1 GCA_030774175.1 Actinomycetota bacterium | reverse complement strand
CGAGGTCGCCGGTCTGCCGTCGGGCGCACTGGTCGAGATCGAAGCGATCGCGCTCCAATAGACGTCGCGTGGGGAGCGTCGACGACTACGTCCGCTCGCTCGACCTTGATGCCTACCTCGTCGGCGGCGCCGTTCGCGACGAGCTGCTCGGCCTCGAGTCGAAGGACGCAGACTTTCTCGTCCCCGGCGTCGACATCGACGGCCTGCGTGAGGCGCTCGCGTCGCACGGGCGGGCCGAGGAGCTGACGGTCGCCGGGCGAGCGGTGGGCGTGCGCTTCTACCCGCGCGACCGGATGCTGCGCGAGCGCGTGCCCGGCGGGATCGAGCTGGCACCGCCGCGACGTGAGGTCTCGACCGGTCCGGGGCGTCACGACTTCGAGATCGTGATCGACCCGGCGGCGACCGTCGAGGAGGACCTGGCGCGCCGCGACTTCACGGTGAACGCGATGGCGCGCCGGCTCTCCGACGGCACGCTCGTCGATCCCTACGGTGGAAGCGATGACCTGAAGCAGCGCATCCTCCGCACGGTCTCCACCAACAGCTTCGCCGAGGATCCCCTCCGCCTCGTCCGTGGGCTGCGGTTCATCGCGCAGTTCGGGCTCGAGCCGGACGACCGGACGCTCGCGCAGATGCGTGATGAGGCGAAGAGCGTCACCGGCGTCTCGGGTGAGCGGATCGGCGGCGGCCTCGCCTCGGACGGGATGGGCGAGCTGTCGAAGCTGCTGCTCGGCCCGCAGCCTGCCAAGGCGCTGCGCATCGCGCGCGACACGGGTGTGCTGGTTGCGCTCCTGCCGGAGTTCGAGCGCTCGATCGGCTTCGACCAGGAAAGCCGCTACCACGATCTGACCGTCGACGAGCACACGTTCCAGGTCGTGCAGGCCGCGGCGGACGACGGGGCGCCGCTGCGAGTGCGACTCGCGGCGCTCTTCCACGATCTCGGCAAGTCGCACGTCGCGTGGCGCGGGCGAGACGGTCGGCTCCACTACTACGCGAAGCCGGGCCACTCGCCGCGCAGCCACGAGCAGGCGAGCGCGGAGCTCGCCGAGGCGGCGCTCGTGCGGCTTCGATATCCGACCGATTTGCGCAAGCGCGTCACGCGGATCGTCCGCGCGCACATGATCGACCCCGGCCGCGCCGAACCCCTGCGCGCCCGGCGGCTGCTGGCGCGGCACGGCGCAGGCATCGTGTTCGACCTACTCGACCACAAAGAGGCGGACCTGCGCGGGAAGCGCCGCCCGGGCGAACCCGTGCCCGAGCAGGACCTCGACCGCGTCGAGCGCTTCCGCGCCGTCGTCGAGCACGAGCTCTCGAGCCCGCACCGTCTCCGCGACCTCGCGATCGGCGGCGACGACCTGATCGCACTCGGCTACCCGGCGGGGCCGGAACTCGGGCGTGCCCTCGCCACCCTGCTCGAAGAGGTGGTCGTAGACCCGGCGGCAAACACGCGGCAGAGGCTGCTCGAGCGGGCGCGGGAGCTGCGATCCTGATCCGCTGGGACGAGCCCGGCTACGTGGTCGCGTTCACAACGCGCGCCGGCGGCGTGAGCGAAGGCGTGTACGAGTCGCTCAACCTGACGACGGGCACCGGGGACGACCCTGCGTCCGTCGAGCGAAACCGTGAGCTCGCGTGCGAGGCCGTCGGCGTGCCGCTCGACTCGCTCGCGTTCAATCGGCAGGTGCACTCGCCGACCGTGCACCGCGCACGGTCTGGAGCGCGCGGGGAGCCGGGGGACGGCCTCTGGAGCGACCAGCGCGGGCTCTCGATGCTCGCGATGTCCGCCGACTGCCTGCCGATCGCGGTCGCGCTCCCAGGGAAGCGCCGTGCGCTCGCCGTGCTGCATGCGGGGTGGCGTGGTCTCGCCGAAGGCGTGATTGCCGCGGGCGTCGACGCTCTCGGTGGGGGCGAGACCACGGCGATCATCGGCCCGGCGATCGGTCCGTGCTGCTACGAGGTCGGCGAGGAGGTCTCGATGCTCTTCGACGAGGATCTGACCCATGAGAGCAGGCTGGATCTTTGGACGGCGGCGGAGCGTGCGCTGCAGGCCGCGGGGGTAGCTCGCGTGGATCGGGTCGACCTCTGCACGCAATGCCATTCTGAGCTCTTCTTCTCGCATCGTCGGAGCGGCCGGGCCCGCGGCGTGCAAGGGGTGATCGGTGCTGTCGCCTGACGAGATCCGCGCGCGCCTTGCGCGCGTGCAGGCGGTCGTCGGCGAGCGGGTGACCGTCGTCGCTGCGACGAAGTACGTCTCGCTGCCGGAGATGGCGCTGCTCGTCGAGGCCGGGGTCGAGGTCGTGGGGGAAAACCGTGCGCAGGACCTCGAGGACAAGCACGCGGAATACGGCGATGCGTTTCGCTGGCACTTCATCGGCCATCTTCAGTCCAACAAGGTGAAGGTCCTCAACCGCATCTGCGAGCTCGTGCATTCGCTCGACTCGCACACCGCTGCACAGCGCCTCGAGGTGCCAGCGCTCGTCCAGGTGAACCTCGCCGGCGAGGGGTCGAAGTCCGGCATCGCTCCCGACGAGCTGGCCGGGTATCTGGCCTACGACGTGCGCGGCCTGTCGACGATGCCGCCCGCGGCCGGATCGCCCGAAGCATCGCGGGAGTGGTTCGCACGCCTGCGCGGGCTCGCCGCCGAGCACGGCCTCCGGGAGCTCTCGATGGGCACGTCACAGGACTTCGCGGTCGGCGCCGAAGAAGGAGCGACGTACGTTCGCGTAGGTTCGATCCTCTTTCGCGACTAACATCCCTGCAAATGGCCCTCGGCGATCTCTGGTCCCGCACCCTCGTCTACTTCGGTATCGCCGAGGAGGACGGCGACTGGGAGGACGAGGACGGCGTCGCCGCCGAAGAGAGCCTCGAGCAGAGCTACCGGGAGCGGCCGAACGTCCGCCGCCTGACGCCGCGCCGGCGCAACCAGGACTTCGACGACTGGACGGAGTCCGAGTCCGACCGTCCGACCTCGCGCGTCCCGGCCGTGCGGCCCTCGCGCGCGGCGGTGCGCGAGATGAGGCCGGCGATCGAGGCCGTGCCGAATCCCTCGAGTGTCAAGGTGCACCTCGTCCTTCCGCGGAGCTTCAATGACGCCCAGCAGATCGCCGACAAGTTCAAGCAGGGAATCCCTGTGATCCTCAATCTCCAGGGCGCGGACACCGAGCTGTCGAAGCGGCTGATCGATTTTGCGAGCGGGCTCACGTACGCGCTGAACGGCGGCATGCAGCGCGTCGCTGACAAGGTCTTCCTGCTGACCCCGCGCAATGTCGAGGTCTCGGCCGAACAGCGCGCGGCGCTGATCGAGCGCGGCGGCTTCTACAACCAAGCGTAGGAGAACCCGTTGGCGCCCCGAAAGGCGGGTCTATGGTGCTCGACGCCGCAGGAGCGGTTGCGCGTTTCATCCAGGTCTTCGCGGCGGTGTACGGGATCACCCTGATCGTCTACGTGCTGACGTCGTGGGTGCAGCTGCCGTATTCGCTGAAGCCCGTGCAGCGCTTCCTCTACGACGTCTGCGAGCCGTATCTGCGCCTCTGGCGCCGGATCCTGCCGTTCCGGGCCGGGCCGATCGACTTCTCGCCCATGGTCGCAATCATCGCGCTCGGCGTCGTCAGCCAGATCGTCTTCTCGATTCTGACCCGTTTCTAGCAGGAGGAGGAGAAGAGCATGCGCTACACCCCAGTTGAGCTGAGACACGTGCGATTCGCTCGCACGATGTTCGGCGGCTACAAACGCCGGGAGGCCGAGCAGCTGCTCGAGGACGTGGCGGACAGCTTCGAGGACGTCTGGCGCGAGCGCGGCGAGCTGACCGACAAGCTCGAGGATGTCGAAAGGCGGTTCGATGAGCTGAAGCAGCGCGAGGCGCTGCTCGCCTCGACCCTCGTCTCGGCCCAGCGCGCCGCCGCCGACGCGAAGGAAGCCGCGAAGCGCGAGGCCGAGTTGATCGTCGCGGAAGCGCACCACGAGGCACGGTCGGTCACCCGCACGGCGCAGGGCGAGCGCGAGCGGCTGTTCGCCGGGGCTCGCCGGATCGAGACGCTGCTGCGCGCGACGCTCGAGATGGTGGAGGAGGCGAGGTACGAATTGCCCGTCGAGGCGGGCGCCGAGCTCGGGTCAGATGGGCAGCCGGATGGTCAGCCTGTCGTTCCCGAGCCCGCACCGGCGCCCGACCACTGGCCCAAGCGTGAGGACACGCGGGAGTTCCAGGCCGTTCAGCCCCCGGCTCCGGAGCCGGATGCCGCCGCACGCGCCCTGCCCGTACTGCCCCCCGCCACCGGCGTACCGGCGGAGGGGGAGGGGGCGGGCGACGGGCCGTGGGCCGGGCGGGACTTCGCCTGGGGGTAATCTTCGGCGCGTGAGCGCCTCGACCCGACTGCAACTGCGCGTCGCTCCGGGTGCATCGCGACCCGGCGTCGTCGGCCGGCACGGAACCGCCTGGAAGGTGCGCGTCGCCGCTGCACCGGAAGCGGGCAAGGCCAACGACGCCGTCGTGAGCTTGCTCGCTCACACCTTGGCGCTGCCGGCCCGGAACATCAAGATCGTTTCCGGGCACTCGTCGCGGGACAAGATCGTCGAACTCGTCGGCATCGAGGCCGGTGAAATCAGCATCGCCGAGATCGAGCGGCGTCTCGCGCGCGCGAGCGACCCGGGAAAGGACACCGAGTGAGCAGCATCCAGACGGACGAGTACCGCAAGCTCCTGTTCGAGGAGCGTGATCGGCTGACGATCGCCCTCGGCCATCTGCACGACGACAACTCGAGCAGTATCGAGGACGAGCTCGGAGAACTGTCCGTCGGCGGTGTCGACAATCACATGGCGGACACCGCGTCCGCCACCTACGAGCGCGAGCTCGATGCCGGGCTCGAGGAGGGCGCGCTGCACAGGCTCGAGAAGGTCGAGGCCGCGCTGGCCCGCATGGACGCCGGCAGCTACGGCGTCTGTGAGGCCTGCGGAGAGCCGATCGGTGCCGACCGCTTGGCCGCGATCCCGTGGGCGAGCCTCTGCATCAGCGACCAGCGACGGGCGGAGTGATCGAGCCGCAGAGGCGGCCGCCGGCCGACGTGCGGGTCGGGTCGTCGACAGACGGCCTGGCGCCGGTCTCGGTTGCCGAACGCTCCCTGGGCGCAGGCCCGTGGCAGTGGGGTGGGCTCACGACGGTCGCGCTCTCTGCCGTGCTCGCCGATCAGATGACGAAGCACGTTGTCACGCGCACGCTGGGTCTCGACCAGGCCGAGCACGTAGCAGGCCCGCTCTCGATCCACCATGTTCAGAATTCGGGGATCGCGTTCGGGCTGTTCTCGAGCGCGACGGCCGGGGTCGCGGTCATCACCGCCATCGCCGTGCTCTGGATGGTCGTCTTCTTCGCGCGCTCGGGCTCACGCCATCCCGTCCTGCCGGCGGCGCTCGGCCTGCTGATCGGCGGCAGCGTCTCGAACCTCGCCGACCGCATCCGCCTCGGGCACGTGACCGATTTCATCGACGTTCGCTACTGGCCCGCGTTCAACCTTGCGGACTCGTTCATCGTGATCGGCGTTGCCATGCTGCTCGGCGCGCTCGTCGCTGCCGACCGTACGCCGCGGCCGCCCCGGCGGACGCTCGACGTCGCCGCGCGATGAAGCTCGTCGTGCCCGTCGACGCGGCGGGCGAACGGCTCGACCGCTTCCTCTCGACGCATCTCGGCTCGCGGGCCGCCGCCGAGCGCGCGGTCGAGGTCGGCGCGCTCGTCGACGGCGTCCCGCGCGCGAAGAGCTTCCGGCTCGATGGCGGGGAGGCGGTCGAGCTCGCGGCCGAGACGCCGACCGCCGCCGTCCCGCCGCCTCCGACGCCTCGGATCGTCTGGGAGGACGAGCACCTGCTCGTCGTCGAGAAGCCCGCCGGCCTCGTCGTGCATCCCGGTGCAGGGAACGCGAGCGGGACGCTGGTGCACGCGCTCGCGGGCAGGATCGCCGGGGGCGACGACAACGAGCGGCCGGGCATCGTCCACCGGCTCGATCGCGACACATCGGGGCTGATGGTCGTCGCCCGCTCGCCGGAGGCGCACGCGCGGCTCCAGAAGCTCGTGCGGGAGCACGCCCTCGAGCGGATCTACCTGGCGCTCGTCCGTGGCCGGCCGCGCTCGCGGACGGGGCGCATCGAGGCGCCGATCGGCCGCGACCGCAGCGAGCCGACGCGCGTGTCGCTCGACACCGACTCCCCGCGCGAGGCGGTCACGCACTTCGAGGTCGAGCGCCTGTGGGCGGAGCACGCCCTGCTGCGCGTGCGGCTCGAGACGGGGCGGATGCACCAGATCCGCGTCCACCTCGGTGCAATCGACCTGCCCGTGGTCGGGGACCCGGTCTACGGCGTCAGGGAGCCCGCGCTTGGCCGGCAGTTCCTCCACGCCGCGGAGCTCGCGTTCCCGCACCCGTTCAGCGGCGAGCGGATCGAGACCCGCTCCGAGCTGCCGCAGGAGCTCGACGCGTACCTCGGGAGCCTGTCCGGGTAGACGTTTCCCGGTCGGCTACCATTCCCCCGTCCGTCGTTCCCCTCGAACCGGTGGGAACCCCGAGGTGGACGGTGGCCGGCAGCTCATGCCGGCTTCCACCGCGGCCCCGCCGGAGTCAACGAATTCACAAACCAGAAAGGGGCTCTCATGCCCGTTGTCTCCATGAAGGAGCTTCTGGAGGCCGGCGTCCATTTCGGCCACCAGACCCGCCGCTGGAACCCGAAGATGAAGCGATTCATCTTCAACGAGCGCGGCGGCATCTACATCATCGACCTCACCCAGACGCAGCAGCTGCTGGACGACGCCTACAACTTCGCCAGGGCAATCGCGGAGCGCGGCGGGTCGGTCCTCTTCGTCGGAACGAAGAAACAGGCCCAGGACGCCGTGCGCGACGAGGCGAGCCGCGTCGGCATGCCCTACGTCAACAACCGCTGGCTCGGCGGCCTGCTGACGAACTGGCGGACGATCTCCGACCGGATCCAGCGCTTGCACGAGCTGCGCGGCCTCAAGCAAGACAGCATGCTGGGCCTGCTTCCTGCGAAGGAGCGCATCCAGATGGAGGCCGAGCTCGAGAAGCTCGAGTCGAACCTCGGCGGTGTGGCGGACATGCGGCGCCAGCCGGACGCCGTGTTCATCGTCGACCTGCGCAAGGAGCAGCTCGCGGTGCGCGAGGCGCGCCGCCTCGGGCTGCCGGTGATCGCGCTCGTCGATACGAACTGCGACCCGGACGAGGCCCAGTACGTGATCCCGGGCAACGACGACGCGATCCGCTCGTGCGCGCTCGTCGTCAAGGCGATCGCCGCGGGGATCGAGGCGGGCAAGCAGAAGGTCACCTCGGCCGAGCTGAAGGCGCCGCGCAACGGCGGCGCGGAGGCTGCCGAGGCCGAGGTCGAGGCGGAAACCGCACCGGGTGAGGCGGATACCGAGGCTGCGGCTCCCGCAGAGGCTGCGGCTCCCGCAGAGGCGGAGGCTGCGCCGGCCGAAGCGGAGACCGAGGCGGCGGCTCCCCCGGCAGAGGTCGAGGCTGTGCCTGCGGAGGCCCTCGCCGCGCCGGAGGCGGCCGAGGCTCCCGTCGCTACGGAGGAAGGGGCGACTGCGTGACCGAGATATCCGCGGCGATGGTGAAGGAGCTCCGTGACGCCACCAGCGCGGGGATGATGGATTGCAAGCGCGCGCTCCAGGAGACGGCGGGCGACTTCGACGCGGCGGTGAAGCTGCTGCGGGAGAAGGGCATGGCGCAGGTCGCCAAGCGTGCCGGCCGCGAGACCAGCGAGGGCAAGGTCGAAGTCCGGGTGGAGGGCAACGTCGGGGCGATCGCAGCTGTCGGCTGCGAGACCGAGCCGGTCTCGAAGAACGACGATTTCCGCTCGTTCGTCGGGCAGGTGCTCGAGACCGTGCACGCCCAGGGCGAGGATGCCGTCGCCGCGCTCGAGGCCGAGCGCGTGGACGTCTCGGCCAGGCTCGGCGAGAACATCCAGATCATCGGCTCGAAGCGCATGGAGGCAGCGGACGGCGAGCTGCTTTCGTCGTACGTCCATCCCCCGGGCAAGGTGGGTGCACTGGTGAGGACGAAGGGTGGCGAACCGCAGGCCGCACGCAGTCTCGCGCTGCACCTCACGTTCGCGCGCCCAACGTACGGCGCGCGCGGCGAGGTGCCGCAGGCGCTCGTCGACGCCGAGCGCGAGGTCCTCTCGAACGCCGATGAGGTGCTCTCGAAGCCGGAGAACGTCCGCGAGAAGATCGTCGAGGGCCAACTGAACAAGAAGTTCTACGGCGAGTCGGTGCTCGCCGAGCAAACCTGGTACCGGGCGGACGAGTCGACCGGCACCGTCGCGAAGGTCCTCGAGGAGCGTGGCATCGAGTTGCTCGACTACGCCTGGTTCTCGGTTTCGAGCCTCTAGTGGCAGCGGCGCCGCAACCGAGCGCCGCGTCGGCGTTCCGGCGCATCGTGCTCAAGCTCTCGGGCGAGGCCTTGATGGGCTCGCAGGAATACGGGCTCGATGCGCCAACCGTCGACCTGCTCGCGCGCGAGCTGGTCGGCGTGCGCGCGGACGGGCTCGAGATCGCCCTCGTGATCGGCGGCGGGAACATCTACCGCGGCATGGCCGCCGCGGAGCAGGGGATGGACCGCGCGACCGGCGACTACATGGGGATGCTCGCGACCGTCCTCAACGCACTGGCCGTACAGCAGGCGCTCGAGCGCCACGGCGCGGACACGCGCGTGCTCTCGGCGATCGAAGTGCAGGAGGTGGCGGAGCCGTACATCCGGCGCCGCGCCGTGCGCCATCTCGAGAAAGGTCGCGTCGTGATCTTCGCGGCGGGAACCGGAAACCCGTTCTTCACCACGGACACGGCCGCGGCGCTCCGTGCGCTCGAGATCGGAGCGGAGGCGATTCTGATGGCGAAGCACGGCGTCGAAGGTGTGCTCGACGGCGACCCGCGCTCGGACCCCGGTGCGAAGCTGATTCCCGAGTTGACCCACCTCCAGGCGATCGAGCGCGGCCTGAAGGTAATGGATACGACAGCGCTCTCGCTCTGCATGGACAACCGTCTGCCGATCCACGTCTTCGAGCTCGCCCCCGGCAACATCGGGCGCGTCGCGCAGGGCGAGCGGATCGGGACCATTGTCACGACCTCTCCCGAAGGAGACGCACGGTGATCGAGAACTTCCTGGGCGATGCGACGCAGCGCATGGACAAGTCGGTCGAGGCGACGCACGAGCACTTCAACTCGGTGCGGACGGGCCGGGCATCGTCGGCCTTGCTGGACCGCATCCAGATCGATTACTACGGCACGCCGACGCCGCTGAAGAACCTGGCGACGATCAACGCGCCGGAACCGCGGATGCTGACCATTCAGCCGTTCGACCCATCCGCGATCAAGCAGATCGAGAAGGCGGTGATGGAGTCCGATCTCGGACTGACTCCATCGAGTGACGGCAAGCTCGTCCGCCTGCCGATCCCGCAGCTCACCGAGGAACGCCGCAAGGAGCTCGTCAAGGTCGTGCGGCAGATGGCGGAGGAGGGGCGTGTTGCGGTGCGAAACGTCCGTCGCGACGCGATCAAGCACCTCGAGGAGCTCGTGCGCAACGGCGACGTCGGCGACGACGACGAGCGGGCCGCCGAGGGCCGCGTCCAGAAGGTCACCGACGAGCACGTCGGGAAGATCGACGACCTGCTGAAGCGCAAGGAAGCGGAGATCATGGAGGTCTAGACGGGCCGCGCCCGCCGTCTCCATGAACCTCCTCTCCCGCATCCGCACGCTTGCTCGCATCCGGCCGCAGCCGGAGGTCGAGCTGCCCGAGGTCGCCGGCTCGGTTGCGATCATTCTCGACGGCAACGGCCGCTGGGCGACCCGCCGGGGCCTGCCCACGGCCGCCGGGCACCGCGCGGGAGCGCGCACGGTGCGCCGCGTCGTCGAAGCCGCGATCGACGTCGGCATCCACGACCTCTCCGTGTTCGCGTTCTCGACCGAGAACTGGTCGCGACCGCAGGACGAAGTCGACGCGTTGATGGAGATCTTCGCCGAGACGATCGAGCGCGAGCTGCCCGACCTGGCGGAGCAGGGTGTCCGTGTGCGGTTCATCGGGCGGCGCGACCGCGCGCCGCAGGAGCTCCGCCGGCGCATGGAGGCGATGGAGGATCGCACCGAGCTGAACACCCGCATCAACCTCTGGGTCGCGTTCGACTACGGCGGCCGCGCCGAGCTCGTCGAAGCGACGAGGCGGATCGTGGAGAGCGGCGTCGAGGCAGAGGAGATCGACGAGAACGTCTTCGCCGCGAACCTGTACGCACCGGACCTTCCCGACCCCGACCTGCTGATCCGCACGAGCGGCGAGCTTCGCATCTCGAACTTCCTGCTCTGGCAGCTGGCCTACACGGAGCTCGTCTTCGTCGACGAGCTCTGGCCCGACTTCGGTGAGCGCGAGTTGCGCGCGGCCCTCGCGGAATACGCTTCTCGGCGCCGAAGATTCGGCGGCAGATGAGTGATGCCGTCTCCCGTGTCGTCGTCAGCCTGATCGGGGTGCCGATCGTCCTCGGCGTCGTCTACCTCGGTGGCTGGTGGGTCTTCGGGCTCGCGGCCGTCGCTGCGGGGATCGCACTCCATGAGTACTGGCTGCTCGCGCGCCCGCTCGCCCCGCTCGCGCCTGCCGGCTACATCGGCGCGGCGCTGGCGCTTGTCGGGGCCGAGCTGGGCGGGATCGGCTGGATGATCGGCGGCGTGCTCGCCACCTTCCTGTTCGCCTTCGCGCTGAAGGCGATCTCCGAGGCACGGCAAGCGGCGACGATCGCTATCAGCGGGACGGTGATGGGTGCGATGTGGGTCGGGGGCGGGCTTGCCTTTGTGATCCTCCTCCGCGACCTGCCCGCGGACGGTCGGCTTGCGGCCTTCAGCGTGCTGCTCGCGGTCTGGGCGGGAGACACCGTTGCGTACGCCGCCGGCCGCCTCGTCGGCCGGCACAAGATGGCGCCGCGCACGTCGCCTGGCAAGACCTGGGAGGGGTTCGTCTTCGGGGCGGCGGCGACGATCTTCGTCGCGTTCGTTGCGCTCTACAAGCAGGACTTCCTGACGATCGGCCAGTCGGTCGCCGTCGGCGTCGTCGTCGCAGTCACGGCACCGGCGGGCGACCTATTCGAGTCGCTCCTGAAGCGCGACATGGAGGTAAAGGACACCGGCACGCTCCTCGGCGGCCATGGCGGGATGCTCGACCGCATCGATGCGCTGCTCTTTGCGGCGCCGGCCGTGTACTTCACGATCCTCGCCTTCTCGTAAGGGCCGGGCAAGTGTCTGACACCCGCTGAGCCACGAGATCGAGCTGCGGGGCCGAACGGTGTCAGACACCTTTTCGGCCTCGGGCGCGGGTACTGGTGTCTGACACCCGAGCTGCAGCCTCGTCACTCGTCTCCGTCAGCCAGGTGTCAGACACCTTTTCGAGGTGCGACGCGAGATCGCTCTGCAGGCGACAGGTGTCGGACACCAGTGGGCACACTGTCGCGATGACCCGCGTCGCCTTGCTCGGGGCAACAGGCTCGATCGGCCGCCAGGCGCTTGCGGTGATCGAGGCGAATCGTGTTGCAAAGGGCGGTGCTGCAAACGGCGGCGGCCTCGAGCTCGTGGCGGCGACGTCGGGCTCGACCCCGATCGACGGGCTCGCGCCGCTGACACAGGTGGGCGGCGATCCGACCGCCCTCCTCGAGCAGGCGGCGCCGGATGTCGTCCTCAATGCGACGCTCGGCTTCGCGGGCCTCCCGGCGACGATGTGGGCGCTCGAGCGAGGCGTCACGCTTGCGCTCGCGAACAAGGAGAGCCTCGTCGCCGCCGGGCAGCTGGCGCTCGCCGCCCGCGAGCGGGGAGGCGGCCTGCTCATCCCGGTCGACAGCGAGCACTCCGCGGTCTTCCAGTGCGCACAGCTGGGCGAGCCCGAGAGCATCGTCCTCACGGCGAGCGGCGGCCCGTTCCGGGAGCGGACGCGCGACGAGCTGGCGGACGTGACCGCGGCCGAGGCGCTCGCGCACCCCACGTGGTCGATGGGCGCCAAGATCACGGTCGACTCTGCAACACTCGCGAACAAGGGCCTCGAGGTGATCGAGGCGCACTTCCTCTTCGGGCTGCCGTACGACCGAATCGAAGTGGTCGTCCATCCGACGTCGGTCGTCCACGGCGTCGTGCGGCTCCGAGACGGCGCGTCGATCGCGCATCTCGGCTATCCGGACATGCGCGTCCCGATCTCGTACGCGCTCACGTATCCGCAGCGCGCCGCGACGACTCTGCCGCCGCTCGACCTCACCGCCGGCCCGCTCGAGTTCTTCGAGCCGGACGTCGAGACGTTCCGCCTGCTCGCACTCGCGCGCGCAGCGGGTGAGCGCGGCGGCACGTATCCGTGTGCCTTCAACGCGGCGAACGAGGTCGCGGTGGCCGCCTTCCTCGAGGGCCGCATCGGCTTTCTCGACATCGCGGCACTCGTCGAGGACGCGCTTGGGCGCGCGGACGGCGCTCCTGCACGCGACCTGCGCGAGCTCCGAGAGGCCGACCGCCGTGCGCGCGAGCTCGTGGGGGCCGCATGGGCCTGATCGCTGCCATCGTCGGCCTCGCCGTCCTCGTGCTGATCCACGAAGCCGGCCACTTCTTCGCCGCTCGCGCGGTGGGGATGACCCCCCGCAAGTTCTACATCGGCTTCGGCCCTCCGATCGCGCGGACGACGCGCGGCGGCGTCGAGTACGGCATCGGGTCGATCCCGCTCGGTGGGTACGTGAAGATCCCGGGCATGAACCGGCCGTCGCCGGGCGATCTCGCGCGGATGCTGCCCCCGCCCGAGGCCACGCTGCACGCGACCGAGATCGAGGAGATCGACGCGGCGATCGAGCGAGGGCAGTACGACAGCGCGCGCGCGGCCCTGCTCGAGCTCCGGCCCGAGCTCGGGGAGACGCGCGCCTGGCAGGAGCTCGAGGGTGCGCTCGCCCCGGACGCATACTGGCGTGCCGCGACGTGGCGGCGGTTGACCGCGATCTTCGCCGGGCCCGCCGTCAACCTCGTCTTCGCCGTCGTCCTGTTCGCTGCGCTGTTCATGGTGGCCTCGATCCGTCAGACGAACGTGATCGGCCGCGTGCTGCCCGGTTCGCCCGCCGCGGCCGCGCACGTGCACGTCGGTGACCGCCTGCTCGCGGTTGCAGGTCAGCGCGTGCGGCCGAAGGACATCCCCAAGCACATTCGCGCCACGGCCGGTAGGCCGTTCCGACTGCTCGTCGACCGCGGGGGGCGGCGGCTCGTCCTCGGCCCGGTTCAGGCCCGGGTCGACAACGGCGCCTACCGGATCGGGATCGCGATCGAATCGCGCACCGGGCCCGGCGAGCCCCCGCCGACCGCGACGAAAGACGCGCTGAAGCTGACGTGGCAGATCACCTCCGACACCGTGCGCGGCATCGGCCACCTCCTGGCCGGGCGCGACACGAACCAGGTCTCGAGCTCGGTCGGCATCGTCCGCGTGTCGGCCGCCGCCTGGCGGCAGGGGCTGCGCGACTTCCTCTTCGTCCTCGGCCTCATCAGTCTCGCGCTCGGCCTGCTGAACCTCTTGCCCGTGCTGCCGCTCGACGGCGGCCACATCGTGATGGCGCTGCTCGAGAAGATCCGCGGTCGTACGTTCAGGCAGGCGGTCTACATGCGCTACACCGTCGTCGGGTTGATGCTCTTTGCGCTGCTGATGTACTTCGGGCTGCGCAACGACCTCTTCGGCGGCGGCGGCGGCGGCTAAGAGCCTATCCCGGTAGAAGGTCGACGGCCGTCTCGGTAGATGATTTACGAATCATCTCAGTAGGTGTTGAAATCGAGAAGGGACCTCGGTCGGGATCGCGAACCCGGACGGCAGTTGCTTTCTGCCGAGGGAGGTTCGTGATGGGCCTTGTGACCGACGACGACGGCTGGCGGATCCCGGACTGGCTGTGGGAGCGGATCGAGCCGCTCTTGCCGGAGCGGCCGACGCACCCGCTCGGCTGCCACAACCCGCGTGTGCCCGACCGGGACGCGATGAACGCGATCCTGTTCGTTTTGCGCACCGGCTGCCAGTGGAACGCCTTGAACGCGACCGGGATCTGCTCCTCGAGCTCGGCGCACCGCCGGTTCCAGGAGTGGGAGCGGGTCGGCGTCTTCGCCGCGCTGTGGCGGCAGGGACTGCTCGCCTACGACGAGCGCACGGGGATCGAGTGGGAGTGGCTGGCGATGGACGGGGCGATGACGAAGGCGCCGCTCGGCCGCGCGAAGACCGGCCCCAACCCCACCGACAGAGCAAAAAAAGGGCGAAACGGAGCCTCCTCTGCGAAGGCAAGGGGATCCCGGTCGGGATCGAGCACGACGGCGCGAACCTGAACGACCACAAGCTCGCCCGCGCCACACTCGCCTCGATCCCGATCGCCCGGCCGACCCCGACGCCCGAACAGCCGCAGGGGCTCTGCCTCGACAAGGCCTACGACAACCGCGAGGTACGCGAA
>JALYLO010000128.1 GCA_030774175.1 Actinomycetota bacterium | reverse complement strand
CCGAGCTTCTCGTAGAGGCGGATCGCGTCCTCGTTCGAGACGCGCACCTCGAGCGTGTAGCCGCGCCGCTCGTCCTCGCGGGTCAGCGCGAAGAGGCGCTCGAGCAACGCTGTCGCGACCCCGCGTCCCTGGTGTTCCGGGTCGACGGCAACGTTCATCACGTGCCAGGCGTCGACATAGCGCGAGTTGATCACGTAGCCGACGAGCTCCTCGCCCTCGAACGCGCCGAGGCAGATCGACGTCGGCTTCGCGAGCTCTGACGCGAACATCGAGCGGGACCAGGGCGTCGGGTACGCGCGCTGCTCGATCGCCTCGACCGCGGTCAGGTCGCCGAGAGCGAGCGTCCGGATGTCGATCATCACGGCGGTCACGGCTGCACCTTCGCATCCGGGTCACGGACGTAGAGCGGCTCCACGAGCGCAGCGTCGCCGAACGGGCCTGCGCGCTCGATGAGGAGGAGAGGATCCGGCACGTGCACCTCGTCGTCGTCGGGCGGGATCGTCGCACCTCGCGACTCGAGTAGCTCGCGGTAGCGGATCGCGCCGTCGCCGACGAGCGTCAGGCCGTCCACCTCGAGGTCGGCGGGCGCGAGGACGCGCGGACCGGACGTGAAGACCTCGCCGCGGCGGGCGTCGAGCACCGGCACACCGCCGTCGTAGCCGTCGAGCGTCGACGCTCCGGCCACCGGGATATCGAGCGCCAGGGCGAGCGAGCGAGCAATCGCAAGGCCGATCCGGATGCTCGTGAAGCTACCGGGGCCGCGACCGGCGACGATCGCATCGAGCCGGCGGGGATCCGGAACGAGCGCGTCGACCGCCTCGAGCAGGTCGCCCGCGCGGGCCGCTCTCCCCCGTGCGCCGGAGGTGACTGCGCAGACAGCCCCGAAGGCCGTCGCGGTGTCAAAGGCCAAGATCGTCGTCACTGTCGATCCTCACGCGCCGATGCGACTCGTCGACGTGATCGAGGGTAACGGTCGCGCGGGCATGCGGGAGCCAGCCGCCGCCGTGCTCGGGCCATTCCACGAAGGCGACGGTGCCGTCGAAGTACGGCTCCAGGTCGCCCCACTCCTCCGCGTCGAGGCCGGCGACCCGGTAGAGGTCGAGGTGCGCAACGGGTGTCGGCGCCTCGTAGCGGTGACCGAGCGTGTAGGTCGGGCTCGAGACCGGCTCCGCCACACCGAGCGCGCGAGCGGCGCCACGGACGAAGGTGGTCTTGCCGGCACCGAGCTCACCCGAGACCGCGACGACGTCCCCGGCTCGCAGCCGAGCCGCGAGGCGGCCGGCAAGCGCCTCGGTCTCCTCGGGGGACGCGGTCGTCAGCTCCACGGCCGTGACCTTAGAGGCCGAGCCGCTCTGTCCGTTTCGGACCGGTCTTGGGGACTGTCCCCCGGCGCGGGGACGCCCTAAAAGAGGCCGAGCTGCTGCTCGGACGCCGGCTCGAGCACCGGCACACGGGCCGGTGGCGCAACCGGCAGCTCGGGCAGCACGGCGCGGCCCAGGAGTTCGGGGATGCGGCGGAAGTCGACCTCGAGCACCTCGAGCATCCGGGGCGTGTAGAGCGCGGCCGCTGGATGGAAGATCGGGTAGAGCGTCACGCTCTGCCCGCCCAGCACCACCTCCTGCTCGCGTCCGTGCACCTGGGTGATCCCCGCGGGCTTGCCGGAGAGGAGCTTCGTCGCGAAGTTGCCGAGCGTCGCCACGAGCTTCGGCCGGATCAGCTCGATCTGCCGCCAGAGGTGGCCCTCGCACGCCTGGATCTCCTCGGGCAGCGGGTCCCGGTTGCCGGGCGGACGGCACATGATGACGTTCGCGATGTAGACCTGCTCGCGCGCCATGCCGATGCCCTCGAGGAGCTTCGTGAGGAGCTTCCCCGCCGCGCCGACGAACGGGACGCCCTGCTTGTCCTCGTGGAACCCCGGCGCCTCGCCGACGAACATCAGCTCGGCGGACGGCGACCCGGCGCCGAACACCACCTGTGTACGCCCCTCTGCGAGGGCGCACTTCGTGCACCCGGCGACCACGTCGCCGTAGGCGATCAGCGAAAGCTCAGCAGCAGCCACAGGACCCACCGCAACAGCCGCCTCCGAACGAGGGCTGCCCGGCGCTGCCGTGCGCTGCGAACGACGTGCTGAACTGCTTCGCGACGTTGGTCTTGCCGCAGTCGGGGCAGGCCGGATCGGGATCCGACATGCCGACGAGCTCCTCGAAATGGGACTCGCAGCTCATGCAGACGTACTCGTAGATCGGCATCGTGGCAACCTTACCAAGGGGCATCGAGGGGATGTTCGCGCCTGGCCCGGACGGATCGCGTACCCTTGTCCCTGCCCGGTATCCGCACCCGGAACTGGAGCCACATGTTCGAATCGATCACCGTCATCGGCGCGGGCCGCGCCGGATCGGCCATCGCAGCGCGATTGCGCGAGCGCGGCGTTGCCGTGCGTGCGGGCGGTGAACTGCGCCTACTCTGCGTTCCCGACCGCGCGATCGGAGACGTCGCGCAGTCGATCGCGCCCGGCCCGTGGGTCGCGCATGTCTCAGGCGGAACGCCGCTCGCAGCGCTCGCCCCGCACACGGCGCGCTTCTCCGTGCATCCGCTCCAGACGCTGACGGCGGCGCGCGGGCCGGAACAGCTCGACGGCGCCTGGGCGGCGGTCACCG
>JALYLO010000127.1 GCA_030774175.1 Actinomycetota bacterium | reverse complement strand
AGATCCGGAACGAAGCCGTCGGCGTGGACGGCCGCCGCGAGCTCGCGGGTGCCGCAGCCGAGCTCCTCCCACGTCATGACCTCGTGTGGCATGTCGCTCACGTCAGGCCCGCGAGCTCATCGGGACGCACGGGGACGCGCGCCAGTTCCAGTCCGGTTGCATCGCGGAGCGCGGCGACGATTGCGGCCGTCGAAACGACGGTGGGCGGCTCGCCGACGCCCTTCACTCCGTAGGGAGCATCCGGCTCCGGGTCCTCGATCAGCTCCGAGACGACCGGCGGCATGTCCAGCGCGGTCGGGATCAGGTAGTCCGTGAAGCTCGCATTCGCGATCACGCCGTCGCGCGTCTGGATTTCCTCCATCAGCGCGAGGCCGAGTCCCTGCGCCGTCCCGCCTTCGATCTGCCCTTCGACCGCCTGCGGATTCAGCGCCTTGCCGACGTCCTGCGCCGTTCCGATCCAGACCACGCGCGTCAGCCCGAGCTCGATGTCCACCTCGACGATTGCCTTCATCGCGGCGCATGCGAACGCGACGTGTGCAGGCCCGTCGATCACCTGCCCCGTTTCGGGATCAAGTGCCTTCGTGGGCGGATGCCGGTAGACGCGCTCGACGTCCACCTCGCCGCCGCCCTGCCGCTCGCGCTCCGTAAGGGCGGCCCGACACGCGTCACGCACGGCTCCGGCAGCCATCCACGTCATGCGGGACGCCGACGCGGAACCGGAAGACGCGACCGCCGCCGTCGAGCCCGGTGCGAAGCGCACTCGGTCCGTCCCGAGCTCGGTGCACGCAACCTGGAGCACGACGTTCGTCACGCCCTGCCCGACCTCTGCGGCTGCGCAGTGCACCTCGGCCGAGCCGTCCTCGAGGAGGCGCACGCGCGCGGCGCAGAAGTCGTCGAAGCCTTCGGAGTAACAGAGGTTCTTGAAGCCGACGGCAAAACCGACGCCGCGCTGCACGCCCTCGCCGCGCGTCGTGTTGCCGGCACCGCCGGGCAGCCGGATCGCGTCGCGCGGCAGCTCCTCTGGTTCCGGTTCGGGCAGGGCGGCACAGCGCCTGATCACCTCCTCGACCGGCAAAGAGCCTGTGATCGGCTGCCCCGTCGCCAGCCTGTCGCCCGGCGCAATCGCGTTCAGCAGTCGCAGCTCGACCGGGTCGATCCCGAGCTCGGCCGCGAGCTTGTCCATCTGCGCCTCGGCCGCGAAGCACGCCTGCACAGCGCCGAACCCACGCATTGCGCCACACGGTGGGTTGTTCGTGTAGACGCACGTCGACTCGATCAGCGCGTTCGGCACGCTGTATGGGCCGCACGCGAACGACGCAGCATTCGCCGTCACCGCGGTCGAGCTCGACGCGTAAGCGCCCCCGTCGAGCAGGATCCGCATCCGCACGCACACGAGCCGTCCGTCGCGCGTCGCCCGGTGCTCGGCCCAGATTCGCGCCGGGTGCCGGTGCACGTGCCCCGTGAACGACTCCTCTCGGTTGTAGACCATTTTCACGGGGCGGTTTGTGTGCAGCGCCAGCATTGCCGCGTGGAGCTGCATCGACAGGTCCTCGCGTCCGCCGAACGCGCCTCCGACGCCCGCGAGATGGATACGCACCTGTTCCTCCGGAAGGCCAAGGCAGGGCGCGACCTGCTCGCGGTCGACGTGGAGCCACTGCGTCGCGACGTAGATATCGACTCCGCCCTGTCCGTCGGGCACTGCGAGCCCCGACTCCGGCCCGAGGAACGCCTGGTCTTGCGTACCGAGCTCGTAGACGCCGGAGACCGACACGTCGCCGGCCGCGTCGGGGTCGCCGTGCCGGATCACCATCGAACGGACGATGTTCGGGCGCTGGTCGTCGCGGTAGCCGTGACCCATCGTCGGCCGGTCGGGATGGAGCGGTTCCGCCTCCGTCGCGCGCTCCGGATCGACGACCGGCTCGAGCGGCTCGTATTCGACAACGATCCGCTCCGCGGCGCGCCGTGCCTGCTCCGGGTGCTCGGCCGCGACGATCGCCACCGGCTCGCCGAAGTAGCGGAC
>JALYLO010000126.1 GCA_030774175.1 Actinomycetota bacterium | reverse complement strand
TCGACCTTCCAGTAGATGTCGTTCGAGGCGAGGAAGATCAGGTCGCCGCCCTGATCGCGATAGTGCATGAGGCCGTCGTACTCGGCCTCGGTCACGTACTCGAGGTGCGTCGGCGCGACCACCAGGTCGTAGTTCTCTGCCAGGGCTGAGCCGAGCTCGACCACGTCCGACTCGGCAAGAAAATCCACCTTGGCGTCGTGGAGGCGAAGCCAGCGCAGGAACGGCCAGTCCTGTCCGCCGAACAGCCAGGGCACGCCGGAATGGTCGAAGGGGCGAGCGAGCTTGACGACATCCCGTCCACCGGCGTACCAGGAATCCGGGAAGCCGTCGTGATCGCCGTCGTAGAAGTCGTAGGCGAACCAGGTGTGGTCGGAGACGAGCACGGCGACTCGGCTGGTGGGGCGCAGCGTTCTGACGATCAGCGGCGCGTAGCCCACGTCCCCCTGATCGTTGCTGACCGCGGCGAAGTACACCCCCGGCCTCCAGTCACCGATCTCGATCGGCAGGGTCACCGCACGGTTGCGATTGCCTTCCCAGCGATAGTGCTGAGGCTCGATCATGTCGGGCCCGTCGAGCCGATTCGCGGTCGGCTGGATGTCGGAGCCGGCCGAATCGACGATCCGCAGGGTGAGCCCGACGGCGTCGCTTGCGATCGTCAGCCGGGCAATCTCACCGGGCGCGTACGAAGACCGGTCGAACGCGGCGTCGAGAGCCAGCACGCGAACAACCGGCCCGGGCAAGGCCTTTGAGTCGCGCGTCACGCGTCCGTAGCGAAGGCTGTGTCGCGGGCCTCCGACGGTCAGAACGATCGCGTACGTCGTCGGATCAAGCCCTGGAGCCGGCCTCCACCTGACGGTTTGCCAGCCCCGCTCCATGCGTCGCCTCACGCCCCACTGCGGCTGAGTTACGCGCTGGAAGGCGCGCTGGGTCGGCTGCGCGCGGACGGTGACGTTGGCAGCCGAGGTCAAGTAGAAGCGGACGTCGACGAAGTCCCGGTAGCCGTCGCCGTTCGGGCTGACCGTGGCCAGCAGCGGTCGGTCGCGTTCGAAAGGCTCGCGAGAGGAGACCGACAGATACTTCGCCTCGGGATGGACCCGCGCCGACGGTGGCGCCGTAGGCGGGTCAGCCTCTGCGGTTGGCGGGCCAACCAACAGCGCGGGCAAGATCAGCAGGCACCAGCGGACGCGGCGCACCGATTGAGCTTACGCAGCCCGCGGGACGGCGCTTCAACGGCGCCCCGGACGCAGCGACGTCAGCACAGCGACCGCGGCGACGACGCCAAGAACGAGGACGAGCTCGGCCAGCATGACGTTACGCACGCGTTCGACTCCTGCGAGGACGCGCGAGCGCGACAGCGAGCCGAGGCCGAGCAGCACCGCGAAGAGCCCCGTCTTGACCAGGATCGCCCGGCCGTAGCCTGTCGTCCAGAGTTGCGACACCGCGGACAGCTCGCCGAGCGCGCGCCCGACTCCGGTTGCCGCCAGAACGATGACCGACGCAAGCGCGAGCTTCGAGAAGCGGCGCGCCGCTGCTGCAAACACCTCTGGTGGAGGTCCGGCGCGCGGCACGACGAGCCCCAGGGCAAAGAGCCCGCCGATCCACACGGCAGCAGCGAGCACGTGTAGGAGGTCGATCGGCACCTCGATCCACGAGCGGCCTGCGTCGAGCGCGTGCCCGGCCACCGTCGGAACCGGCAGCAGCGCAATCGCAAGCACGAGCGCGAACGGCGCAGCGGAGCGGTCGGCGATCGCGATCGCGGCGGCGGCGGCTCCGGTCGCCGCAATCGCCGAGGCGATGTCGATCGTCAGGCCGAAGCGCGTCGCCGAACCACCGTGGCTTGCGTGCACCAGTCCGTGGGCCGAGACGAACACGGCGGCGAGGCCGATCGCGATCCACCCCGTCCCGAGCCCGCCCCGCCCGAGCGGCCGCCACACGAGCACGTCGAACAGAGCGAGACCCGACGCAACAAGGAGCCCCGCGAAGAACAGCCAGCGCGAGACCACCGTGCCGAAGCCGACCTCATTCATCGACCGCAGGGCAGGCACAGGCGGCGCGCGACCGAGCCCGATTGCGAACGCGAGGACGCCCTGGACGATGTGGCCGTCGTCGGACACGACGCTCCAGCGCACGCTGTAGTCGCCCTTGCCGAGCGCTTCCCGGAGCGGCAAGACGAGCGTCTTCCCGTGCGTCGATGGCTTGCCCGCAAGAATCGAGCCGTCGCCGTTTCTGATCGCCGCGTTGCCCGGCGCCACGCGAACGTCATCGTCAAGGACGACGAGGACGCTGG
>JALYLO010000125.1 GCA_030774175.1 Actinomycetota bacterium | reverse complement strand
CTCGTTCCCGGCGAGCGCGTCGTCGCGCGCAAGACCGTCACCGAGGAGGACTGCGCCGGGCACTTCCCCGGCAACCCGATCATGCCGGGCGTGAAGATGGTCGAGGCGCTCGCCCAGTGCGGCGCAGTGGCCGTTCTCTCTCAGTCCGAGAACCGCGGGAAGCTGGCGCTCTTCGCCGGCATCGACGACGTGCGGTTCAAGCGAGTCGTGCGACCCGGGGACGTGCTGACACTCGAGTGCCGGGTCGAGACGGTTCGTGGCCCCGTCGGGCGCGGCAAGGCTCGCGCCACCGTCGATGGTGCGCTCGCTGTGCGCGGGACGCTGACGTTTGCCGTGGGGAGCGGGGAATGATCGGCTGCACCGCGGCCGGGCCGCGGACCTCGATCACCGGGCTCGGCTGCCACGTGCCGGAGAGGGTGCTCGGAAACGACGAGCTCGCGACGATGGTCGACACGAACGACCAATGGATCCGCGAGCGCACGGGTATTCGCGAGCGGCGGATCGCCGCCGCCGACGAGGCTCTGACCGACATCGCGCTCCCCGCCTGCCGGCGCGCGCTCGAGATGGCCGGAGCCGACCCCGCGTCGATCGACCTGCTGATCGTGGCGACCGTGACCCCCGACATGGCGTTCCCGTCCGCCGCCGCCCTGCTCGCCGACGAGCTCGGGATGCCCGATGCCGCCGCCTACGACCTCTCCGCGGGCTGTACCGGGTTCGTCTACGCGATCGCGCAGGCACAGGGCATGCTCGCATCGGGGCTGGCGAAGCGTGCCCTTGTCGTGGGCGGCGACGTGCTTTCGAAGATCCTGGACTGGACCGACCGGTCGACGCTCGTGCTCTTCGGGGACGGCGCGGGCGCCGTCGTGATGGAGGTCGTCGAGGAGGGAGGGTTCCTCGGCTTCGAGCTCGGGGCGGACGGCGGCGGCGGTGCGAACCTGTGGCTGCCCGGCAGCGGCTCGCGCCACTTCGAGGATCCCGACAAGTTCGTCAAGATGAACGGGCGCGAGGTGTTCAAGTTCGCGACGCGGGTGATGGTCAGCTCTGCAGAGGCGATCCTCGCCGAGTGTGAGAAGACCATCGCCGACATCGACGTCTACGTCCCGCATCAGGCAAATGTCCGGATCATCGATCACGCTGTCCGCAAGCTCGGGGTCTCGCGAGAGAAGACTGTGGTGAATGTCGACAGGTACGGCAATACGTCATCCGGATCGATTCCGCTGGCGCTCGCCGACGCGGCGGACGACGGCCGGCTCGAACCGGGCAAGCTGGTGCTGTTGACGGGAATGGGTGCGGGGCTGACGTGGGGCTCCGCGCTGATCGAATGGACTCATCCGACGACTGGAGCTACAGCATGACCAAGATCGCGTTCATGTTTCCCGGCCAGGGCTCGTTCGCCGCCGGCATGGGCCGCGACGTCGCGCTCGCCGTGCCGGAGGCGATGGCCGTGTACGACGAGGGCAGCGAGGCCTCCGGGATGGACTTGAAGGAGCTGTGCTTCGAACGCCCGGTCGAGGACCTGGTCGACACCGAAGTGCAGCAGCCTGCGCTCGTCGCGACGTCGCTCGCGCTCGACGCCGCCCTGCGCAGCCGCGGGATCCGACCCGACGTCGTGATCGGCCACTCGGTCGGCGAGTTTGCCGCGCTCGGTTCTGCTGGGACGCTCTCGGCGCGCGACGCAATCGAGCTCGTGCGCGAGCGCGGGCTTGCGATGGCCGAGGCCGCCAAGGCGCATCCCGGGTCGATGGCGGCGATCCTCGGTCTCGCAGACGACGCCGTCGAGGCGCTCTGCCGCAAGATCTCGAACGTGTGGCCGGCGAACTACAACTGCCCGGGCCAGCTCGTCATCTCGGGCGAGACACCGTCGGTCGACGAGGCGTGCCTCGAGGCGGAGCGCGAGGGCGCCCGCCGTGCAATCCGGCTGCGCGTGTCCGGCGCGTTCCACTCTCCGCTCGTGGCACGGGCCGCCGACCGGCTGCGTCCCGCGATCGAGCGGGCCACATTCCAAGACCCGCGTGCGGCGTTCATGTCCACGGTGACCGCGAAGATCGAGGACGCGCAGCGCTACCGCGAGCTACTGGTCGATCAGTTGACCGCCCCCGTGAAGTTCACGCAGGCAGCCGGTGAGTTGATCGCGCAGGGCGTCACGACGTTCGTGGAGGTCGGGCCCGGCAATGTGCTCAGCGGTTTACTGAAGAGGATCGACAGATCGGTGCGAACCTTCTCGGTCAACGACGTCGAGTCGCTGGACGAGGTCACGGAGGCACTTGGCTAGCGAGACGGTTTTCTGCTCGCTCGAAGGG
>JALYLO010000124.1 GCA_030774175.1 Actinomycetota bacterium | reverse complement strand
TACTTCAACAACGCGCAGCGTGAGGCGACGAAGGACGCCGGCAAGATCGCCGGCCTGAACGTGCTGCGGATCGTCAACGAGCCGACCGCGGCAGCCCTCGCCTACGGGCTGGACAAGGAGGGTGGCGACCAGACGATCCTCGTCTTCGACCTCGGCGGCGGCACGTTCGACGTTTCCGTGCTCGAGCTCGGCGAAGGCGTGTTCGAGGTCAAGTCGACGAACGGGGACAACCACCTCGGCGGCGACAACTTCGACAAGGCCGTTGTCGACTGGATGGTGGCGGAGTTCAAGCGCGACCAGGGCATCGACCTCGGGATCGACCCGATGGCGCTCCAGCGTCTCTACGAGGCGGCGGAGAAGGCGAAGATCGAGCTCTCTTCGACGATGACGACCCAGATCAACCTGCCGTTCATCACGGCGACGCAGGAGGGACCGAAGCACCTCGACCTCCAGCTGACCCGGGCGAAGCTCGAGGAGCTCGCGCACGCTCTGCTCGAGCGGACGGTCGCCCCGACGAAGCAGGCGCTCGTCGACGCGGGCCTGACCCCGGCCGACATCGAGCACGTGGTGCTCGTCGGCGGCATGACGCGCATGCCGGCGGTGCAGGCGAAGGTCAAGGAGCTGATCGGCAAGGATCCGCACAAGGGCGTCAACCCGGACGAGGTCGTCGCGGTCGGCGCCGCGATCCAGGCCGGCGTGCTCAAGGGCGAGGTCAAGGACGTGCTCCTGTTGGACGTGACGCCCCTGTCGCTCGGCATCGAGACCAAGGGCGGCGTGATGACGAAGCTGATCGAGCGCAACACGACCATCCCGACCCGCAAGACGGAGGTCTTTTCGACCGCCGAGGACAACCAGCCCTCGGTGCTCGTGCACGTGCTCCAGGGCGAGTCGGAGATGGCGACCTACAACAAGACCCTCGGCAAGTTCGAGCTCGTCGGGATCCCGCCGGCGCCGCGTGGCACGCCCCAGATCGAAGTCGCGTTCGACATCGACGCCAACGGCATCATCAACGTGTCTGCGAAGGACCTCGGAACCGGCAACGAGCAGCAGATCCGCATCGAAGGCGGTTCGGGCCTGAAGCCGGAGGAGGTGGAGCGGATGATCCAGGAGGCCGAGTTGCACAGCGACGAGGCGCGGCGGCTGCGCGAGCTTGCAGATGCGCGCAACAACGCCGAATCGCTCGCCTACCAGATCGAGAAGTCGCTCGCGGAGCACCGCGAGAAGCTCGACGAGGGCGTCGCCTCCACCGTCGAAGGGCGGATCATGGAGCTGCGCGCCGTGCTCGAGTCGGGTGACGCCGCCGAGATCAAGGCGAAGGCCGACGCGGTGCAGGAGGCGTGGACGCAGGCCGCTTCGGCGATCTACGCGCAGGCCTCCTCGCAGGAGGCCGGCGGCAACGGCGATTCGTCGTCCGCGCCCTCCGACGACGAGGTCGTCGAGGACGCCGAGTACGAAGTGGTCGACGAGAAGTGAGCGAGGAGCATGTCGAAGAGACGCTGCCGGTCGAGAAGCAGCCGGCAGCGGAGCAGCCGGCAGCGGAGCAGTCGGCAGCTGAGCAGGGCATGGTCGAGGACGAGATAGCGGCGCTCGTCAGCGAGCGTGACGACTACCTCGACGCGCTCCAGCGGTTGAAGGCCGAGTTCGACAACTACCGCAAGCGGGTGGCGCGCGACCAGCAGGGGCTGGCCGCGCGCGCCCACGAACGGCTGGTGAAGGAGCTCGTGCCGGTGCTCGACGACCTCGAGCGGGCGCTCGAGGCTGCCGCCCTGCACGAAGAGGGGAAGCTCGAAGAGGGCGTCCGGCTCGTGCACCGCTCGCTCGCCGAAGCTCTCGCGAAGGAAGGCCTCGCCGAGATCGGCACCGACGGAGCGTTCGACCCGCACACACAGGAAGCGCTCCTGTCGCAGCCCTCCGACGCGGAGGAAGGGACCGTCGTCCAGGTGCTCCAGAAGGGCTACTCGCTCGGCGACCGCGTGCTCCGACCGGCCCGGGTCGTCGTCTCCGCCGGGCCGGGGGGAGATGGCTAAGAGCCTCTACGAATCCCTCGGCGTTTCGAAGAACGCGTCGCAGGAGGAGCTGAAGAAGGCGTACCGCAAGCTGGTGCGCGAGTTCCATCCGGACAAGAACCCGGGCAACGCCGAGGCCGAGACGCGCTTCAAGGAGGTGCAGGGGGCGTACGACGTGCTCTCCGACCCTGACAAGCGCAAGCAGTACGACACCGTCGGCACCGCGAACGGCCGGCCCGGCGGTGGGTTCTCGCCCGGCGGCACGACGTTCGACTTCGGCGACTTCGACCTCGGCGACATCTTCGGCGGAGTGTTCGGCCGAGGCGGGCGCGGCCAGCAGCAGCCTCAGCGCGGCCAGCGCGGCAACGACGTCGAGGTGGCGGTTCGCGTCTCGTTCGAGGATTCGCTGCAGGGCGTTCGGGTGACCGTGCCGGTGCAGCTCGAGCTCGCCTGTCACACGTGCCACGGCACGGGCGCGGCGCCCGGGACCGCGCCGACGCAGTGCCCGCAGTGCGGCGGCTCGGGGGTGGTCGCGACGTCGCAGGGCCTGTTCGCACTGCAGCAGCCGTGCCCGCGCTGCCACGGGATGGGCTCGATCGTGGAGACCCCGTGCCCGACGTGCCACGGCTCCGGCCGCGAGCGCCGAACGAAGCGCTACACCGTCAAGATCCCGGCCGGCGTCAAGGACGGCACCCGCATCAAGCTGAGGGGGAAGGGTGAGGCGGGCTACGGAGGCGCGTCGGCCGGAGACCTCTTCGTCGTCACGCGCGTCGAGCCGTCGAAGCTCTACGAGCGCCGCGGCGACGACCTGATCATGCAGGTGCCGGTGTCGTACTCGACGGCCGCGCTCGGCGGCTCGGTCGAGGTGCAGACACCGGACGGGCCCGTGTCGCTGAAGATCCCCGCCGGGACCGAGGACGGGAAGCTGTTGCGGATCAAGGGACGCGGCGCGCCGCGCCTCCAGGGGTCGGGCAAGGGAGACTTGCTCGCGCGCATCCGCATCGAGGTGCCCAAGCGGGTAGGGAAGAAGGAGCGCGAGCTGCTCGAGCAGCTCGAGAAGGCGCGGAAGTAGTGG
>JALYLO010000123.1 GCA_030774175.1 Actinomycetota bacterium | reverse complement strand
CGAGCTTCGCGATCCACGGCATGCCGGCCTCGAGCACGTTCGACTCGGAATCGGTGTCCTGGCCGACGAGGATGTGCATCTTCTCGAGCCGCAGGATCCGCTGGGGCTCGAGCCCGAACGGACGGATCCCGAGGTCCGCGCCGTACTCGAGCAGGGTGTCCCAGACGTATTCGCCGTAAGGGCTCGCGAAGTGGAGCTCGTAGCCGAGCTCGCCGACGAACCCGATTCGCAGGATCAGGCACGGCACGCCCGCGACGTAAGCCTCCTTCGCGTCGAGGTACGAGATCCCCTCGTTGGAGGTGTCGACCTGTGCGAGCCGGCCGAGCAGTTCCCTCGAGCGCGGCCCCGCGACGTTCACGGCGGCGAGGGCACCGGTGAGGTTGACCGTCTCGACGTCCAGCCCCCACACGGCGTTCCACCACTCAAACCACTCGATCACCGTGTCGGCGCCGGTGGAGGTGGTCGTCACGTAGTACTGCTCCTCGCCGAGACGCGTGATGGTGCCGTCGTCCATGATGCGGCCCGCGTCCGTCCCGAGCACGCCATAGCGGATGCGCCCGACCTTCATGTCGCCGAAGCGGTTCGGGTAGAGCAGTTCGAGGAACCGTGCGGCGTCAGGGCCCTGCACGAGGAGCTTGCCGAGGGTTGACACATCGATGACGCCGACGGCTCGGTGGACGTGCAGCGCCTCGTTCCCGGCGTGCTCGTACGAATGCGCGCGGCGCCAGAGGCCGGTCCACATCATCGTTGCGCCGGCCTCCTCGTGCCGGTGGTGGATGGACGTCCGCTTGGCGGGCTCGTGGCCGCGGCCCGCAAGCAGGCCCAGCGAGACCGGGGCCCAGGGTGGGCGCGCCGTCGTCGTGCCGATCGCCTTCTCGTCCGTGTCGTTCTCCCGAGCGAACAGCCGGATCGCGGGCACGTGGCAGAGGCGGCCCTGGCACGGGCCCATCGTCACGGTCGTGTAGCGCTTGCCGAGCTCGATCGAGTCGAAGCCTTCGGCGATCGCGCGCTTCACGTCCTTCTCGGTGACGTCCTCGCAGACACAGACGAAGCAGCGGCCCGCCCCCTCGGCGCTGTCGAAGCTGGCGGCAGGCAGCGCCGCGGGCTCTTGCTCTCCGGCGGCGGAACCGACCGCTTCGACGTTCGGCGGTAGCTCGGAGGGCACGAAGATCCCGCGGTCCGCATCGTACTCGATCCGCGCCCCGGCCTGAGCGAGGAGCGAGTACGCCGGCTGGCGGCCGCCCGACATCACGAGCATGTCGCACTCGAACTCGCGGCCGTCGACGACGACGCTGCTCAGCCGGCCGCGGCGCCCGCGCGCCGCGAGTTGGCGCGGCGGAGCCGACCGGAGGTCGATGCGCGCGACGACGCTCGTGCCGGCTCGCTCTAGCTGATCCGCGACCGCGAGCCCGCGCTCGTCGGCGGACACGATCACCGCCCGTTCGCCCGGCTTCAGCGACCACTCGTCGACGAGTCTCCGCACGGCCTCCGGCAGGTGGACGCCGACGAGGTCGTTGCCGGGGAACAGCAGCGGTTGTTCGAGCGCGCCGGTTGCCACGACGATCCGCTCTGCGCGGAAGCGGTACAGGACACTGCCGGCGTCGACGGGGACGAGGCCGCCCTCGTAGATCCCGATCGCTCGCGCTGGGGCGAGCACCTCGAACCCGCCGTTCGCACCGGGAGCGCCGCGCTCGTCGACGAGCACCACCTGCCGGCCTGCGGCCGCGGCGGAGCGGGCCGCCTCACGCCCCGAGCGGCCACCGCCGATCACGAGCACCTCTGCACGGCGATGCTCGGTGTCGAACCGGCGCGAGCGGCCCGCGTCCTCGTCCAGCCGCCCCAGGCCGGCGACATTCCGGAGGAACTTCTCGTACAGCGGCCACAGGCTCCGCGGGCGGATCATCGTGCGGTAGTAGAAGCCGACCGGAGTGAACGGGCCGCCGAAATGGTCGACGGCGGCGAGCAGGTCGTGTTCGAGCGAACCCAGCACGTTCTGCGCACGCACCTGCGCTCCCTCGCGCAGCGGTTCCGTGCAGACGCGCACGCTCGGCACGCCGTCCACCTGCATCAGGCAGTTCGGGCACCCCCCGGAGCAGCAGAGCAGGCCACGGCGACGGTGGTACTTGAAGCTGCGAGAGAACACGCGTCGCCCCGACGCGAACAGCGCGGAGCCGATCGTGTCGCCCTCGAACCCCTCGACGGCGCGGCCTGCGAAGAAGAACCGGACGGGTCGCGCGCGGTCGATTCGCTCGTTCGGCTGTTCCGGAAGCCTCACCGTGCGGCCGGCATCTCGGCCGAGACCTGCGGCAATTCCGTGCGCAGCACCTCGTTCGTGCGCGTGTCGCGGTCGGCGAGGAACCAGAGCTCGCACCCGAAGCGGTGGTACCACCACTCCCGCTGCACGCCGGCGACGTTGCGCCGGAAGTAGACGTA
>JALYLO010000122.1 GCA_030774175.1 Actinomycetota bacterium | reverse complement strand
ACACCTTGTCGGAGAGACGCGACAGCGTGTCCTGGGGCGGTGTCTGACACCCGCTCGAGCTGCGAGGCTGGGCTGAGCTAGGAAGGGGTGTCAGACACCTGTTTGCGTGGCTCGCCGCGCGAAGAAGCCGCGGGCCTGGTGTCTGACACCTGGCCCGGTGGTGCGGGATCGCGCCGAGACCCGAGGAGGTGTCAGACACCTTGTCGAACCGGGGTGCGTGGCGAGGCCGGCACCTCGGGTGTCAGACACCTGTTTGCGCGGTTCGCCGCGCGAAGAAGCCGCGGGCCTTCAGCGTCATCACGAGCGCGCCGTCCTGGTTGAAGACCTCGTTCGTCGTGTAGACGGTGCCTCGACGCGGGTCCTTCGACGACGGCTGCACGTCGGTGACCGTCGAGCGCCCGCCGAGCGTGTCGCCGGGCCGCACGGGCGCGGTCCAGCGAATCTCCTCCACGCCCGGGGAGCCGAGCGACGCGGAGTCGAGCAGGACCGCTCGCACGAACATCCCCATGAAGAGCGCCGTCGTGTGCCAGCCGCTCGCGATCAGGCCACCGTACGGGCTTGCCTTCGCGGCCTCCGGGTCGATGTGGAACGGCTGCGGGTCGAATCGTCGCGCGAAGTCGACGATCTCGTGCTCGGTCACCGTCACCGGCCCGACCTCGCGAACGTCGCCGATCTCGAAGTCCTCCCAGTAGCGCATCGAGGGTCAAGCTATCGATACGGTGCGGCGATGCGTACGCGGAAGCTCGGGCCGCTCGACGTTTCGGTCGTCGGGCTCGGCTGTAACAACTTCGGCCGCACCGTGGACGAGGCCGGTACGCAGGCTGTCGTCGACGCTGCGCTCGAGGCGGGCGTCACCTTTTTCGACACCGCAGACATCTACGGCAACAAGGGCGGCAGCGAGACGCTGCTCGGCAAGGCGCTCGTCGGCCGTCGGGACCAGGTCGTCCTGGCGACGAAGTTCGGCTCCGACATGGGCGACGGGACCGAGCGTAATGGCTCGCGCGACTACATCCGGTCTGCGATCGAGGCGTCGCTGCGGCGCCTCCAGACGGAGCGCATCGACCTCTACCAGCACCACCAGGAGGATCCGGGCACGCCGATCGAAGAGACCTTCGGCGCGCTGAAGGAACTGGTCGACGACGGGGTCGTGCTCGCCGTCGGCACCTCGAACTACGCGCCGGCCAGCATCGAGCGGGCACGCGCGATCGCGACCCGCCTCGGCCTCCCGTACGTGTCGGAGCAGGGCGAGTACTCGTGGCTCGCCCGCGGCGCGGAGAACGAGCTGCTGCCTCTCTGCAAGCGTCTCGGGCTCGGGTTCATCCCATATTTCCCACTGGCGAGCGGCCTGCTGACCGGCAAGGTCTCGCGCGAGCATCCGCCCGCCGAGGGCACGCGGCTGTACGGGCGCTCACTCGACGACGCGAAGCTCGACCGTGTCGAGGAGCTGCGGGCCTGGGCCGCGGCCCACGGCGTCTCGCTGCTCGAGGTCGCGATTGGCGGGCTGCTGATCCGGCCGGCCGTCGCATCCGTGATCGCGGGCGCGACGAAGCCCGAACAGGTGCGCGCGAACGCGCAGGCCGGGGCCTGGGTACCGACGCCCGAGGAGCTCGACGAGCTGTTCCGGGTCTAGCCCAACTTCGCGACCACGTGCTTGATCTGGGTGTACTCCTCCATCGAGTACGCCGACATGTCCTTCCCGTAGCCCGACTGTTTGTAGCCGCCGTGCGGCATCTCCGACCCGATCGGAACGAGGTGGTCGTTGATCCAGACCGTTCCGAACTGGAGCTTCCGCGCGGCGTCGAGCGCCCGGCCGATATCTCGTGTCCAGACCGAAGCGGCGAGGCCGTAGCGCGTCCCGTTCGCCCACGCGATCGCCTGGGCGTCGTCGGCGAACCGCTGTACCGTGACGACCGGGCCGAACACCTCGTTCTGGACGATCTCGTCGTCCTGCGAGACGTCAGTGACGATCGTCGGCTGCACGAAGAAGCCGCGAGCGCTCGGCGACGCGCCACCGGTGAGGACGGTCGCGCCCTTCGCGCGGTCGAGGAAGCCGAGCACACGCTCCTGCTGGTCGCGTGAGATCAGGGGGCCCATCTCGACGTCGTCCCCGTCGGCGGGGTCGCCGACCTTCAGCGACTCGATCGCCGGAACGAGGGCCTCGAGCAGCGAGTTATAGATCTTCGGTCCGGCGATGATGCGCGTGCCCGCGGTGCAGTCCTGCCCGGAGTTCCAGTAGCCGGCGATCTTGATCCCTTCGGCGACCTGCTCGGGGTCGGCGTCGTCGAAGACCACCATCGGCGCCTTGCCGCCGAGCTCCAGGTGCACGCGCTTCAGCGTGTCGGCGGCGTTCCTCGCGATCACCTTGCCCGTGGCGACGTCGCCGGTGAGCGACACGAGCCCGATCTCGGGATGCGAGACGAGCCGCTCGCCGGTGGGGATGCCCTCGCCGGTGATCGCCTGGAGCACGCCCGGGGGAATCACGTCCTTCGCGAGCTCCATGAAGCGCAGCAGCGAGAGCGGCGTCTGCTCGGCCGGCTTCAGAATCTGCACATTGCCCGCCGCGAGCGCCGGACCGAGCTTCCAGACCGCCATCATCAGCGGGTAGTTCCATGGGCAGATTCCGGCGACGATCCCGATCGGCTCGCGTCGGATCATCGAGGTGTAGCCCTTGATGTACTCGCCCGTCGACTTGCCCTCGAGGTTGCGAGCCGCGCCGGCGAAGAAGCGCAGGTTGTCGGCGGAGAACGGCATCTCGTCGCGCGAGACCATCAGCGGCTTGCCGACGTTTCGGGACTCGACCTGCGCGAGCTCCTCGGCGTTGTCGGAGATCACGTCTGCAAGCTTCAGGAGCAGCTCTGCGCGCTCGCCCGGCGTGGCCTCGAGCCAGTCCGGCAGCGCGTTCCTGGCGCGCTCGACGGCGGCGTCGACGTCCTCCGCCGACGCATTCGGGACGGTCGCGATCGTCTCGCCTGTCGCCGGGTTGACGACGTCGATCGTCGCGCTGGTGTGGGCGGTAGTGGTGGTGGTTGCCATGGTGGGTCTTCCTCCTTATTCGGTGCGCAGAATCCCGCTCTCGCGGGTGAGCCGCTGGGCGAGCGCGACGGGGATGATGGTGACGGCAAGGATGATGAAGACGACCACGTTGACCTGCGGGAGCTGCTGGCCCAGGCGGATCTGGCCGAAGATCCAGATCGGCAGCGTGTTGTTGGCGCCCGCCGTGAACGTGGTCACGATCACCTCGTCGAACGACAGCGCGAAGGCGAGCAGTCCGCCCGAGATCAGGGCGGTCGAGATGGTCGGGAACGTCACGTAGCGGAAGGTCTGGATCCCGTCCGCGCCGAGGTCCATCGAAGCTTCGGTCAGCGAGCCGGGGACCCGGCGGAGCCGCGCGATCACGTTGTTGTAGACGACGCCGACGCAGAAGGTCGCGTGGCCGATCACGATCGTCAAGAGGCCGAAGTTGAACTTCCAGAACGTGAAGTAAGAGTTGAGCGCCATGCCGGTGATGATCCCGGGAAGCGCGATCGGCAGCACGAGCAGGAACGAGATCGACTCGCGGCCGAAGAAGCGGAACCGGTGGACCCCGAACGCCGCCGCCGATCCGAGCACGAGGGCGGTCGCGGTGGCGAGAACGGCCGCCTTCAGCGAGAGACCGAGTGCGTGCTGCATGTCGCCGTTGTGGATCGCGGGGGAAAACCACCTCGTCGTCAGGCCGGCGATCGGCCAGCTCTGCACGTTCGACGAGTTGAACGCGTACAGGCAGATGACCGCGATCGGGATGTAGAGGAAGGCAAGCACGAGGACGACCCAGACCCCGAGCGCGATCCGCGTGCTCCTGCTCTCCACTACAACGCCTCGAAGGCGCCGAGCCGGCGCGCAACGGTCAGGTAGACGCCCATCACGAGCAGGGGCACGACCGCGAACGCCGCCGCGAACGGCAGGTCCGAGGACTGGTTGACGGAGTCGTAGACGACGTTGCCGATGAACTGACTGGAGGTGCCGCCGATCAGCACCGGCGTGATGTAGTCGCCGAGCGTCAGCGAGAACGTGAAGATCGAGCCGGCGACGACGCCCGGGAGCGCGAGCGGCAGGATCACAGAGCGCAGCGTGCGGGCGCCCTTCGCGCCGAGGTCGCGCGACGCCTCGATGTAGGAGTGGGGAATACGCTCGAGCGCCGCGTAGACCGGGAAGATCATGAATGGCAGCCAGATGTACGAGAAGACGATCCACATCGCCGTGTTCGAGTACGCGATCCCCGCCGACGGGAGCCCGGCCTTGTGCAACGTCCAGTTCAGGAGGCCCTCGTTGTTCAGGATCAGCCGCCACGCGTAGATGCGGGCGAGGTACGACGCCCAGAGCGGCAGCGTTACGAGCACGAAGAGCAGGGCACGCAACCGCCCCGAGGCGACGCGAGCCATGAAGTACGCGAACGGGAACGCGATCAGCGCGTCGGTCACCGTGACGGCGGCCGCGATGACGATCGTGCGCAGCGCGACCGTGCGGTAGGTCGAGTCCGACCAGAGCGTGCGGAAGTTGTCGAGCGTCCAGTGGTGGATCAGCTTCGACGTGAACGGGTCGACCGTCCAGAGCGACGAGAGGAACAGCGCGGCGAGCGCCGCGACGTAGACGAGGAGGAAGGCGAGGACAGGCAGCGAGAGGAGCGTCAGCCCCTTCAGCCAGGGGCGGCGCCAGAGCGCGCCGCCGAATCGGCGGCGCGCTCCAGGCCGGTCCTGCACTACCCCTTCAGCCGTGTCCAGGCCCTCTGCCACTGCGTGTAGTCCATACAGTCCTTCTTGCCGTTCCCGCAGTCCGCGATCGGCGTCTTCCAGAAGTGGATCTGCTGGAAGTACTTGAGCGGCGCGTTGGCGTGGTACTGCGCGCACGACCCCTTGGACAGCTTGTCCATGATCGCGCACGCCTTCGAGTTGACCGGGGTCTCTCCGAAGTAGATGGCCTGCTCGGCCTGCACC
>JALYLO010000121.1 GCA_030774175.1 Actinomycetota bacterium | reverse complement strand
TCGTAATCGCGGACGCGGCGCGGCCCGTCGCAATCGCGGGGATCATGGGCGGCCAGGAGAGCGAGGTCTCGGCCGAAACGCAGACCGTGCTGCTCGAGGCCGCGAACTTCGAGCAGCTCGGCGTCCTGCGGACCGGCGAGCGCCTCCACATGCGCTCCGAGTCGCAGTCCCGCTGGGAGAAGGGCGTCGCGCCGGAGCTCGCCGAGCCCGCAGCGAACCATGCGACCGAACTGCTCGTCGAGCTCGCAAGCTCCCGCTCGACCGGCCACGCCGACGTGAAGGCGGACTTCCCCGAGCGCCCGGTGATCCGGCTGCGTCCCGCTCGTGCCGAGGAGGTCGTCGGCATTCCGATCGCGGAGCCCGAGCAGCGCGAGCGCCTGATCCGGCTCGGCTTCGACGTCGACGAGCAGTGGAATGTCCGCACGCCGTACTGGCGTGCGCGGGACGTGCGGCGAGAGATCGATCTCGTCGAGGAAGTGGCACGCTTCCGTCTCGAGGAGGTTCCGCCCACGCTCCCGGTCCGCCGAGAGCTCTTCGGCCGGCTGACGCGTGAGCAGCGCCTCCGGCGCCACGTCGCGGACGTGCTCGTCGGCTGCGGCTTCTTCGAGGCTTACACCTACTCGTTGCAGGCCGACGATCCGCATCGCACGGCGCTCGCACTGCCGGAGCCGCTGTCCGAGCTTCAGAGGGTGCTACGCACGACGCTCCTCTACGGGTTGGTCGGCGCCGCGCGTCACAACGTCAACGCGGGAATCGAAAACGTGGCGTTGTTCGAGATCGCGCATGTCTACCTGCCGACAGGCGAGCCGCTGCCGGAAGAGCGGTGGCGGTTGGGCGGCGTCGTTCGCGGCGACTTCTATCGCGCGAAAGGCGCTGTCGAGCAGGTGTTCTCGGCGCTCAAGGTCGAGCCATACTTCGAAGGCGCCCGGCATCCGTTCATGCCCTCGCCCGCCTCTGCATCGGTGGAAAGCGGCTGGGTTGCGCAGCTGGATCCGCGGCTGCTCGAGGGCGAGTGGAGTGCATTCGAGCTCGACCTGGCGGAGCTCTTTGCCGTCGTGCCCGAGCGCGTGCTGTACAAGGACGTGATCACGTATCCGCCAGTCCGCCAGGACCTTGCGTTCAGCGTGCCCGAGGAGGTGGCCGCCGGGGAGCTCGTCACGGCCGCGCGCGAGGCCGCCGGCCCGGAGCTGCACGAGATGAGCGCGTTCGACGTCTACCGCGGCGAGCAGGTCGGACCGGGGCGGAAGTCGATTGCCTTCGCCGTCACTTTCCAGTCGCCGGACCGAACGCTCTCGGACGAGGACGCGACTCGTCTTCGCATAGCCATCGTCGAGGCTCTGGCGGCTCGTTTTGGAGCCGAGCTCCGAGCCTGAAATCCGGTCTCGGCGGAAGGCCGTAGTGTTCCTCCGAATGCTGCGTTTCGGGGTCCCTATGCTCGTGCTCGCCGTTGTCGCCCTCGCGGGGCCGGCCTCCGCGGGTACGACCGCGACGCTGGAGGCGAACGTCGGGCCTGGCTTCACCATCTCCCTGCGTGACGCCACCGGCGCCGGCGTGTCGCACCTCGACCCGGGCACCTACACGATCCACGTCGTCGACCAGTCGCCCGAGCACAACTTCGACCTCACCGGTCCAGGTGTCAGCAAGGCCACGGATGTCGCTTCGACGGGCTCAGAGACTTGGGAAGTCACGCTCGTCGACGGCACGTACCGCTACATCTGCGACGCCCATGCGACGACGATGCGGGGTTCGTTCAACGTCGGCGCGGTCACGACACCTGTCGTTACGCAAAAGGTCGCGGGGAGCGTCGGTCCGGGAAGGAAGATCTCGCTCGCACGCACGGCGAAGGCCGGCAAGGCGATCCTCACGATTCGCGACCGCACGAACAAAGACAACTTCCACCTGAGCGGCCCCGGCGTGAACAAGAAGACAGGCGTCAAGTTCACCGGCACCATCAAGTGGACGGTGGCGTTGAGGGCGGGTACCTACACGTTCCGCTCGGATGCGCACAAGACGCTGAAGGGAACGCTGAAGGTCAGCTGAGCCGGCGCCTGAGCTCCGAGTTGAGCTCGGCGCCGAACAGGATCGCCCACGCGGAGTAGTTCAACCAGAGCAGCAGGATGACGCCCGCCGCAAGCGTGCCGTACGTGCGCGAGTACGAGCCGCTGAAGGTCGCGTAGAGGGCAAACAGCCCCGAGAGAGCAAGCCAAAGCACCGAACCGACGACTGCTCCGGGCGTGATCCATTTCCACTTGCGTGCCTCGAGATTCGGCGCGAGGTAGTAGACGAGCGCGAAGAAGGTGAGCAGCGCGCTCAGGGTGACCGGCCAGCGCAGGATCGCCCACGAGATGTCCCAGACCGTCCCGAGGTGGGCTTTGTGGGCGATCGCGGAGCCGAGCGGCGCGCCGAAGACGATCAATATGAGCGTGGCCGCCGTCGACAGCGCGCTGAGGACGACCAGCAGCACCGCGATCAAGCGCAGCTTCCAGAATGGTCGTGTCTCCTTGCAGTCGAAGGCGCGGTTCACGGCCTTGATGATCGAGCCCGCCGCGCCGCTCGCCGCCCACAGCGCGCCGACCAGGCCGACGACGAACGCGATCACCGACGCGCTGCCGCTCGAGTCCTGTTGCAAACCTTCGATGAAACTGATGACTCCGTGCGGCGCGACCGTCGCGACAAGGCTCTGCACCTCGTCATAGAGGTGCACGGTGCCGAGGAGCCCGAGCAGAAACGCGACCGCGGGGAAGAACGCGAGCAGCGAGCTGTACGCAATCTGTTGCGAGAGACCCACGCAATCGTCTGCAAGGAACTTCCGCGCCGTCTGCCGGAGGATCCGGTCGGCCTCCATCACGTGGTCGTTGCCGCTCCCGAGCGGAAGAAAACCGTTCGGACGTTCACCTGATTCTCAGGACTCTCTTAGACCGGTCAGGCATGCTGCACGGGGTGAGGCGCCTGCCCCTCGTCGTCGCTCCCCTTGCGTGCGCCTTCCTGGCCTCCACTGCGTCGGCCGCTCCCGCCTTCCGGGACTCGGTCCTCCAGACAG
>JALYLO010000120.1 GCA_030774175.1 Actinomycetota bacterium | reverse complement strand
CGGTCGCACCGACCCATTCGCTGACGCTACGCGTCGCGACCCCGCGTGCGACCCGCGGCCTCGCGGGCTCCTCGAGCGTGGACTTCTTCGATGCGAAGGGCTTCAGCCTCGTGGCGGGCCGCGCCGTCGTGGTGCCCGTCGGCGAGAACCCGGAGGAGACCGCGGTCGCCGCTTCGCGCGCGGGCGCGGCTGCGGTCGTGCTCTACGGCGGTTCCCTGCCGGCCGGTAGCCTCCGTGCCGCCGAGGACGAGACCGCACCGGTCGTGGTCGTCCCGACCCCGGCCGCGATCGAGCTCCTGGCGGCCCGCCGGGCAGGCATCGACGTCGGCATCGCGCTCGGGCGCGGCCACGACGACGGGAACGATGGGCACGGCCTCGTCGCCGGCTTCTCGTCGCAAGGCCTCGCTTTCGACGGGAGCGTCAAGCCGAACGTCGCTGCGCCGGGCATCGCGATCGCGACCGCCGAGCCGGGCTCGGCCGCGGACGGTTCGCCGTTGTATGGCGCCGTCAACGGCACGAGCGGTGCGGCGGCGACGGTGGCGGGAGCGGCGGCGCTGCTCGCGCAGATGCGTCCGGCGCTCGACGGGCCCGCGCTCCAGAGCCTGCTCGTCGGTTATGCGCAGTCGGGCGGCGCGCCCGCCACGGAGGTGGGAGCAGGGACGCTTCGCCTCGGCGCCGCCGCCGTCGGAGAAGTTGCCGCCCAGCCGGCAACGGTCGGCTTCGGCATCTGGGGTGGGCCGCACTGGCACGCGACGCGCACGATCGTCGTCCGGAACGTCTCGACACGCCGCCTGCAGGTCTCGCTCAGCGCTGTCGCCCAGGGGGAATCCGAGGCGCTCACCTTCAGGGTCGTGCCGGACCGGCTCTTGCTGCGGGTCGGGCGCAGGGCGAAGGTGCGCGTGACCGTGACCGCCGCGTCGGCGCCCCGTTCCCGTCTGGTCACGGGTGTGATCCAGGTGGCGCCCTCCGGTAGCGAGACGCTGCGCGTCCCCTGGGCGATCTTCTTCCGCCGCTCCACCGCCGGCCTGCTGGCGCATGTCGGCCTCACCGACTCCTCGTTCAAGCCCTCCGACACGAACCCTGCGGTGCTGACGATCCAGGCCGGCAACGTCGTGCACGACGGGGGGCTGCAGATCCAGCCTGTCGCGCGGCTCGACATCCTGCTCTACACCTCGAGCGGTCGATTCAGGGGCGTGCTCGGCCGCCTGCGCAACCTGCTCCCGGGCTCGTACAGCTTCGGCATCACGGGGCGTGGCCCGTCCAGCGCGCCGCTGCCGCCCGGGGGCTACGAGCTCCGGTTCGCGGCGTGGCCGACGCTGCCGAAGAACGCCGAGCCGTCCCGCGCACAGGTCAGCTTCCGAATCGAGTAGATTCGCGGCGATGGCCACCGCGGCGCCCGAGTCCCATCTCCGTGAGAACCCGTTCGGGCTCGCGCAGCAGCAACTGCACAAGGTCGCCGAGACGTTCGGCATCGACCAGGCGCTCGTCAACGTGCTCGAGCAGTGCAAGAAGGTGGTCGAGGTCTCGATCCCGACCTCGATGGACGACGGCTTGGTGCGCGCGTTCAGGGGCTACCGCGTGACGCACAACATCGCGCGCGGCCCGTCGAAGGGCGGCATCCGCTACCACCCGGACGTCACCGCGGACGAGGTGAAGTCGCTCGCGATGTGGATGACGTGGAAGTGCTCCCTGATGGGGCTTCCATTCGGAGGCGCGAAAGGTGGCGTCGCGTGCGACCCGAAGGCGATGTCGCGGCCCGAGCTCGAGCGCATGACTCGGCGCTACACCTCGGAGATCATCAACGAGATCGGGCCGGAGAAGGACATCCCGGCGCCGGACGTCGGAACAAACGCAGCGGTGATGGCCTGGATCTTCGACACGTATTCGATGAACAAGGGGCATTCGGTGCTCGGCGTCGTCACGGGGAAGCCGCTGGCGATCGGCGGCTCGCTCGGCCGCGAGGAGGCGACGGCGCGCGGCGCGGTCTTCTGCCTCGAGTCCGCGATGCGCAAGCAGGGCCGCACGCTCGACGGCCTGCGCGTCGCCGTACAGGGCTTCGGCAACGTCGGGTCGTTCTTCGCGAAGCTCGTGGGCGAACTCGGCGGGATGGTGGTGGCCGTGTCGGACTCTTCGGGCGGCCGCTACAACGCGAAGGGCGTGGACGTCGCGGCCGCCTTCGCACACAAGCACGGCGGCGGGTCGCTCGCCGAGTTGAAGGGCGGTGACGCAATCTCCAACGAGGAGCTTCTGCTGCTCGAGTGCGACGTGCTCGCGCCGTGTGCGCTCGAGCAGGTGATCACCGAGGTGAACGCGGCCCAGGTGAGGGCGAAGCTGATCGTCGAGGGAGCGAACGGCCCGGTCACTCCCGCCGCCGACGAGATCCTCGAGGCAAACGGCGTGCTCATGCTTCCCGACGTGCTCGCAAACGCCGGCGGCGTCGTCGTCTCGTACTTCGAGTGGGTGCAGGGCCTCCAGGAGTATTTCTGGAAGGAAGACGAGGTCAACGCCCGCCTGAACGAGATCGTCACTCGCGCTTTCGACGAGACATGGGCGACGTTCGAGGAACGCCGGTGCTCGATGCGGATGGCCGCCTACGGGCTCGCCGTGCAGCGCGTTGCCGAGGCGGCGATCACGCGCGGCCTCTACCCCTGAGAAGGGTCACCCTGTTCCATGCCCAGGGCTGCTCGCTCTGCGACCGCGCGCGCGAGCAGGTGTCGCGACTCCAGCGCGAGCTCGGCTTCTCTTACGAGGAGGTCGACATCACGGGCGACGAGACGCTCGAGGCGCACTACCGCGCATGGCTGCCGGTGGTCGAGCTCGACGGGGAGCGGGCATTCGTCTACTACGTCGACGAGGCCGCATTGACGAAAAAAGTGTCACAAACTGCCTAGTTCGTGACAACCGTACGGTTGCAGTGAAGCCTTCGGGCACAATGCCTCGTGATGTTGCAAGCACAGTCGAACGGAGGTGCGCCGGACCGGCTCACTGTCGGTGTCGCGGCTCGTCTCTCGCGCTATCTCCAGGTCCTGACGCAGGCGAAGAAGATGGGCAAGGACCGCATCTCGTCGCAGGAGATCGCGGACTACACGAACATCAACGCGACGCAGATTCGTCGTGACCTCTCGAACTTCGGCAAATTCGGCAAGCGCGGCGTCGGCTACTCGATCGACTCGCTGCTCGCCGAGGTGCGCAAGATCCTCCGCACCCAGGGCCAGCACAACATCGCGCTCGTCGGCGCGGGACGGCTCGGCCAGGCGATCGCGAGCTCGTCGATCTTCGCGGAGCACGGCATCAACATCGCCGCCGTCTTCGACTCCGACGACGCGCGCATCGGGCACGAGATCGGGGGCGCGACGATCGAGGACGAGCGCAGGCTGAAGGATGTCGTCCGCGACAAGAACATCGTCGTCGGCGTGCTCGCCGTCCCGGCCCATGCGGCGCAGAAGGTGTCGGACGACCTGGTCGACGCGGGCGTGCGCATCATCTTCAACTATTCGGAAGCGCTGCTCGA
>JALYLO010000119.1 GCA_030774175.1 Actinomycetota bacterium | reverse complement strand
GGCCTGGGCGGCCGCTCGACTCCAGGTCGACGGCGACCGGATCGTCGACGCGGACGCACCGGGGCTCGAACGCGACCTCTGCGGGCTGACGCTGCTCCAGGCGGCAGCGGTCGGCGGCGAGGTGCTTGCCGCGGACGCGCTCGCGAATGCGCTCGCACCGGCCCTCCGTGCGCCCTACGACGAGCAGCGCGTCGCGGTTGCGATGAGCGGCGGCGTCGACAGCGCCGTCGCGCTGCTGAAGGCGGGTCCGCACGCAATCGGCGTCACCCTGCGCCTCTGGCTCGACCCGGCGGGGCCCGACTCCGAGCGCGCGTGCTGCTCGCCGAGCGCCGTCGTCGCCGCCCGCGAGACCTGCCACCGGCTCGGGCTCCCGCATGTGACCCTCGATCTGCGCGAGGAGTTCGTGCGCGCGGTCGTGGCGCCCTTCGTGCGCGCGTACGCGCGCGGGGAGACGCCGAACCCCTGCATTCGGTGCAACGGCGGATTCCGCTTCGCCGAGCTGCTTGCCTTCGCCCGCCGCGCCGGCGCGGCGCGACTTGCGACCGGCCACTACGCGCGCATCGTCGAGCGCGAGGGTCGCCTGTTGCTCGCGCGCGCGCTCGACGGAACGAAGGATCAGAGCTACATGCTCGCGCGGCTCGAGCCGCAGCTGCTCGACAGCATCTGGTTTCCGCTCGGCGACCAGACGAAGGAGCAGACGCGTGCCGAGGCCGCGGCGGCAGGCCTTGCTGCCGCGCGCCGTCCCGAGAGCCAGGAGGCGTGCTTTCTCGCGGGCGACGACTATCGCTCGTTTCTGACCCGGCAGGGCCTGGCGCCCGAATCGGGCGAGATCGTCGACGAGTCGGGGAACGTCCTCGGCTCGCACGAGGGCTACTGGCGCTACACGCCCGGCCAGAGGCGCGGTCTCGGTGTCGCCGCGGCCGAGCCGCTGTACGCGCTGGCGACCGATGCGCGGACGAACAGGGTCTTCGTCGGGCCGCGCTCGTCGCTCGCCCGCACACGCGTCGTCGCCAAGGGGAGGCTGTTCGTCCCCGCGGAACGCGTCACGGCGAAGCTGCGATATCGCTCGCCTGCTGTCGCCGCCACTGTGGAGCAGACGGTGGGCGGCTTCAGGCTCACGCTCGACGAGCCGGCCTACGGCATCGCGCGCGGCCAGGCGGCCGTGCTCTACGACGGCGACGCCGTTGTCGGCTCCGGATTGGTCACATCCGCCGCCGCCGACTAGGCTTCACGTTCGTGCCCGTCGCCTACACCTCCGGAGACGTCGCCGACCTGGCCCTCGCGGTGTTCCTCGTCGCGGTCGGCCTGGGGGTCGGTTGGGCCTTCTTCCGGTTGGCCGCAACTCTCGACCGACTCTCTTCGTTGATCCGTGGGGCAGAGCGTGAGGTTCTGCCGGTCATCTCCAAGGTCGGAGGTTCGGTGGACCGGGTCAACGCGCAACTGGACAAGCTCGACCCGGCGACCGACAGCGCCGTCGATGCCGTCGAGGCGGTCGACGAAGCCGTGCGGGCCGTGAGCTTCGCGGTGAAGCGGCCGGTCCAGAAGCTCGCCGGTCTGTCGGCCGGCGTCTCACACGGCTGGGACTCGTTTCGTACGCGTCGGAGTTGGCGCGACGCGGTCGACGAGGGCAAGGCCGCCGCAGCCCGCCGGGAGCACGATCTCGACGAGGAGCTGCGGGCCAAGCATGGCTGACGAGATCACGCTCACCTTCCCGCCTCGCCAGGACTTTCACCGCGTCGCCCACCTCGTGCTCGGAGGGCTCGCCGTGCGCCTCGATCTGACGATCGAGAATCTCGAGGACCTCCAGATCGCGCTCGACTCGATCCTCGACGGCACGGACGCCGACGGCGGCGCCGTGACCGTGCGGATGTCGTTGCGCGACGGGGCCCTCGAGACGGTCGTCGGCCCGCTGCCCGCGCACCTCCTCAATGAGGTCGAGCGGGAGCACGGGGGGGAGCTCGGTTTGCGCCGTGTGCTCGACTCGACGGTCGACGACGTCCTCGTCGACGGCGACTCGGTGCGCCTGACAAAAAGGGTGAGGCTCGTTGGGTGAGAAAGACAGGGCTCTGCTGCGGCGCTACCACGAGGAGGGCGACCTTCAGGCCCGGGAGCAGCTGATCGAGCAGTACATGTCGCTCGTGCGCTCGCTCGCCCGACGGTACAGCTACCGCGGCGAGCAACTCGACGATCTCGTCCAGATCGGCTCGATCGGCCTCATCAAGGCGATCGACCGCTTCGACCTCGAGCGTGGAGTGGAGTTGTCCACCTATGCGACCCCGAACATCATCGGGGAGATCAAACGCCACTTCCGCGACCGTGGTTGGGCGGTGCGCGTCCCGCGCGGGCTCCAGGAGCTGAACGTGCAGCTCTCGAAGATCGTCGAGCAGCTGACCGTGCAGCTCAGCCGCTCCCCGACCATCCCCGAGCTCGCGAAGGTGGCCGGCGTCGAGGAGGAGGAGGTGCTGGAGGCGCTCGAGTCCGGCCGCGCGTACTCGTCGCTGTCGCTCTCGACCGGCGGCAGCTCCGAGGACGGCGAGGACCTCGACCCGCTCGCGTCGCTCGGCGAGGTCGAGCACCAGTACGAGGTGTCGGAGGACCGCGCCGTGCTCGCTCCCGGCTTCAAGGTGCTCGAGGCGCGCGAGCGGATGATCCTGCATCTGCGGTTCTTCGAAGGGCTGACGCAGTCGCAGATCGCACAACAGGTCGGCATCTCCCAGATGCACGTCTCGCGGCTGATCCGCCGGGCGCTCGAGAAGATCCGCGACGAGATCGCCACGGACGAGCTCGGCCCCGACCGCGCGGCCTGATCCAGGCTTTGGCACGCGCTCGGTCCGGTTGCGTCGGGCGCTGAGCTCGGCGAGATCGCGCCGGTGCTCGTCGACGCCGGGTTCCGTCCGATCGCGATCGACGGGCCGGGGTTCGGTCGCTCGCGGCTCCTCGCGTCAGATCGCTACCAGCGGGCGTCGCTCGTTGAGCTCATGCAGCGCCTCGTCGACGGGCTCGAGCTCGACCGGCCCGTCCTGATGGGGCACTCGTGGGGCGGCGTCGGCGCTCTGTCGTTCGCGGCCGCGCATCTCCCGACGACGTGCGCGCGCTCGTCCTCCTCGAGGGCGGCCACCTCGACTACGGCCTGCTGCCCGACGTCGATCCGGGCCTGAGCGTGGAGGAGTGGATCGACGCCGCGCGCGAGCCGGAATCGCGCTGGGACTCGCGGGAAGCGTTTGACAATCGCTCCACAGGGCGTCCGTACACTGTTTCGCGTGCTGATGACGACGAACGAGCTGCGCGAGGCGTTCCAGCGCTTCTACGAGCAGAAGGAGCACCTGCGCGTGCCCTCGCACTCGCTGATCCCGCCGGCAGACGACCAGACGACGCTCTTCATCGTCGCGGGGATGCAGCCGTTCAAGGCCTACTTCCTGCGCACGAAGGAGCCGCCGCGCGACCGCGTCGTGAGCGTCCAGAAGTGCCTGCGCGCGGGCGGCAAGGACACGGATCTCGAAGATGTCGGGCGCACGGACCGCCACAACTCGTTCTTCGAGATGATGGGCAACTTCTCGTTCGGGGACTACTTCAAGGACGAGGCCGTCGACTTTGCCTGGGAATTCGCCACCACCGTCCTGGAGCTCGATCCGGAGCGGCTGTGGGTGACGGTTCACGAGGGGAACCCGGTCTACGGGCTCGACGAGGACACGGTCGCGATCGAGGCGTGGCAGCGCGCCGGCGTCCCGCCCGAGCGGATCGTGCGCCTCGGCGAGGACAACTTCTGGAAGGCCGCGGAGACAGGGCCCTGCGGGCCGTGCACCGAGATCTTCTTCGACCGCGGCGAGCAGCACGCCTGCGGCGATCCCGCCTGTCAGCCCGGCCACTGCGACCGCTACTACGAGTTCTACAACCTCGTCTTCATCCAGTACGACCTCCAGCCGGGAAACACGCTCGTGCCGCTCCCGAACGCGAATGTCGACACCGGCATGGGCGTCGAGCGCACCGCGTGCGTCCTGCAAGGCGTCGGCTCGAACTACGACACGGACGGCTTCCAGGTGATCATGGACTGGATCGAACGTGAGTCCGGCGTCGGCTATCGCGACAGCGACGTCTCGACCCGCGCCCACCGCGTGATCGCCGACCACGGGCGCGCCGTCAGCTTCCTGATCGCCGAGGGCGTCGTGCCGTCGAACGAAGGGCGCGGGTACATCTGCCGGCGCTTGCTGCGGCGCGCGATCCAGCACGCGAACCGCATCGGCCTCGACCGCGTCTACCGTCTGCCGGCCGTCGTCGTCGAGCAGATGGGCGACGCCTATCCGGAGCTCAGGGAGCATGCAGCCGAGATCGAGCGGGTCGTGCGCGCGGAGGAGAAGCGCTTCTCCGAGACGCTTGCGCGCGGTCTGAAGGTGTTCGATGAGCTCGCGGGCGAGTCGGCGATCTCCGGTGATGACGCCTTCACACTTGCGGCGACTTACGGGTTCCCGATCGAGCTGACGCAGGAGCTCGCGGAGGAGCGCGGGCAGTCCGTCGACGTCGACGCCTACCGCGACCTGATGTCCGGGCATCGCGAGATCTCGCGCGCCGGGGGAGAGAAGACCGACCTTCAGCGCGCCGCCGAGTTCGCCCAGGCGGCGGGATTCCAGAGCGAGTTCGTCGGCTACCAGAAGGCCGACGTGCTGACCCAGGTCGGCGCGCTCGAGGAGCTCGGCGACGGCACGTTCCTCTGCAAGCTGCGCGAGTCGCCCTTCTACGCCGAGAGCGGTGGGCAGGTGACCGACGCCGGCGAGCTGATCCACGAGGATTCGGGCGCTGTAGCCGTCCTGCGGGCGGCTTTCCGCTTCGGTGACGACCAGGTGCTGCTCTGCTCCGGCGCCGGCTTCGCGGCCGGCGATCGCGTGCGAGCCGTCGTCCCGTGGTCGGTCCGGTTTCCGACGATGGCCAACCACACCGCGACCCACCTCCTGCATGCCGCGCTGCGCGAGGTGCTCGGCGGGCACGTGAAGCAGGCGGGGTCCGCCGTACGCCCCGACAAGCTTCGCTTCGACTTCTCGCACGGTCAGCAGCTGACGCCCGAGGAGCGAGATCGCGTCGAGCGCATCGTCAACGAGAAGGTCTTCGAGGCGATTCCGGTGCGCACCTTCGTGACACCGATCGAGGAGGCGCGGAAGCTCGGGGCGATGATGCTCTTCGGCGAGAAGTACGGCGACGAGGTCCGCGTCGTCGAGATCGACGGGTTCTCGAAGGAGCTCTGCGGTGGCACGCATGTCCGCTCGACCGCCGAGATCGGGCCGTTCGTGATCCTGACGGAGGGTTCGGTCGGCTCGGGCGCGCGCCGCATCGAGGCGGTCACCTCCGGCGAGGCGTGGTCGGTGCTCGAGGGCCGCTCGCGCGAGCTCGACGCCGTCCGGTCGGAGCTCGAGCAAGCTCGGCGCGAGGCGAAGAAGCCGCAGCGCGCGGAGCCCGAGACCGCGATCGTCTGGCAGGACCGCAGCGGCGACGTTCTCGTCGCCGAGGTGACGGGCGCGCGCGCCGGGCTGAAGGACCTCTCCGACCGTCTCCGCGCGCAGGAGAAGGCATCGGCGGTGCTCGTCGGCGCCGTCGACGACGGCAAGGTCGCGCTGGTCGTGAACCTCGACGATTCGGTCGTCGCGCGGGGCATCGACGCCGTGCAGCTCGTGCGCGCCCTTGGCGCCCACATCGGCGGGGGCGGCGGCGGACGGCCGACGCTCGCCGAGGCGGGCGGCAAGAAGCCCGAGGGCCTCCGCGACGCGCTCGAGGCCGGTCGCGACACGCTCGTTGCGGCGCTTCGGTGAATCACATATGAAGGTGCTGGCGCTCGACTACGGCTCGGCGCGGACCGGCGTCGCCGTCTCCGACCCGACGGGCACGATCGCTCGGCCCGTCGCGACCGTCGAACGCGCGCTCACCTCTGCCGGGTTTGCGAAGCTGCTCGCGGTGATCGATGCGCACGACCCCGAGCTCGTCGTCGTCGGCATGCCGCTGACTCTGCGCGGCGACCACGGCGAGCAGGCGCGGGAGACCGCCGCGTTCGTCGAACGGCTGCGCGCCGCCGTCGCGCCGCCGGTGCAGACGTACGACGAGCGGTTCACCTCCGTCCTCGCCGGCGGCGACGACGCCCTCGCGGCCGCACACCTCCTGTCGAGCTATCTCGAGTGGCAGAGCGCCCGCCGCTGACGCCTCCGCGGCGCCCGTCGGGGCCGTCGCCTGCGCGGGTCCGCCTGCGCCGCCTGGTTGCGTTCGGTGCGATCGTTGCCGCCGTAGTCGCCGGGGTGGTCGCGGTCGTCGTCGCGCTGCCGCACGTGCACCGGACGCACGCCCTGCCGCCACCTCCGCCGCCGCCGAAGCCGTTCCGCATCATCTTCCCGGAGGGGTTCACGCGCGCGCAGATGGCCGTCCGCGTGCACGACGTTGCCCGCATCGCGCGTCGGAAGAGCCACAAGGCGGTGAAGCTGAACGGGGCCGGGTACCTCCTCGCGTCGCGGCGCGCGCGGATCGCGTGCTTTCAGCCGCAGGCCCAGAAGAACCTCGAGGGGTTCCTGTTTCCGGCGACCTACGACTTCCTCGCCTCGACGACGACGCGCCGGCTCGTGCAGGACCAGCTGAAAGCGTTCTGCGAGAAGTGGAAGCAGATCGACCTCACCTACGCCAAGAGCAAGAACCTCACGCCCTACGACGTGCTGATCATCGCGTCGATGGTCGAGAAGGAGACGCTCGCCCCCGCCGAGCGCCCGCTCGTCGCAGCCGTCATCTACAACCGGCTGCACGCGCGGATGCCGCTCGGAATCGACGCGACCCTGCGTTACGGGCTGCACATCGCGCCGACCCGGTCGATCCTCCAGTCGGAGCTCGCGAGCGACAGCCCGTACAACTCGCGCAAGCTGCCCGGCCTGCCGCCGACGCCGATCGCCAACCCGGGTCTCGCGTCGATCAAGGCGGCGGCGCGACCGGCGCACGTCGACTACCTGTTCTTCGTGCGCAAGCCCGACAAGGTGCACCACTTCTTCACGGCGAGCGACACCGCGTTCGCGCAGTACGAGTGCGCGCACGGCTACGGCTGCTGATGCCGACGCGGCAGGTGGCGCTGCTCGGGCACCCCGTTTCCCATTCGCTCTCGCCGCGAATGCAGAACGCCGCGTTCGCCGCGCGCGGGCTCGACTGGCACTACGCCGCTTTCGACGTCGACGACGTGGTGGCTGCTGTCGCTGCCTTGGGGACGCTCGGCTTCGCGGGCGCGAACGTCACCATCCCGTACAAGCAGACGGTTGTCGCGGCGTGCGACGAGGCGGACGGTGACGCGGTCAACACCCTCGTCTTCCGCGACGGGCGCGTGCTCGGCTTCAACACGGATCAGGAGATCCTCTCCGGTATCGACGCGACGAATGCGTGCGTGATCGGGGCCGGGGGAGCGGCCCGCGCCCTGGCGCCGGCCCTGCCGCCGGAGACGCGCTTCTACTCGCGCTCGGGCATCTGGCCGCCGGACGCAGGCGGCTGCGACCTGATCGTGAACGCCACGCCCGTGCGCGACGAGCTCCTCGTGTCGCCCCAGGCGCGGCAGACGGTGGTCGATCTCGCCTACGGGCCGGAGGAGACTGCCCTCGTCGCGGCGGCACGGGCCGCAGGCTGCGACGTCGTCGACGGGCTCGAGGCCCTGGTCCGGCAGGGCGCAGCGAGCTTCCGTCTCTGGACGGGGCTCGAGCCGCCGTTCGATGCAATGCGGGCCGCGGTCAAGATCTAGGCTCCTCGCGATGGCGCTTCGTCTCAGCTCCGCCGGCGAGTCGCACGGGCCTGCGCTCGTGGCGATCGTCAGCGGGCTCCCGGCGGGCCTGGTGCTCGACCGGGCTGCGATCGACGGCGACCTGGCACGCC
>JALYLO010000118.1 GCA_030774175.1 Actinomycetota bacterium | reverse complement strand
ACGCGCCGTCCGCGCGCATCGCCGACGCCGCCGGCGTCGACCTGATCCTCGTCGGCGATTCGGCGGCGATGGTCGTGCTCGGCCACGACTCGACCGTGCCCGCGACGATGGAGGAGATGCTGATCCTCACGCGCGCGGCGAACCGCGGCGCACGGCGACCGCTGGTGATCGCGGACATGCCGTTCGGCTCCTACCACGTGTCCGACCAGCAGGCGCTCGAGAACGGGATTCGCTTCGTGAAGGAGGCGAGCGCCGACGCCGTCAAGCTCGAGGGCGCCGGCCCGACGCTCTCGCGGGTGCGGGCGCTGACCGGCGCAGGTATCCCGGTGATGGGCCACATCGGCCTGACGCCGCAGACGGCGACGATGCTCGGCGGCTTCAAGGCCCAGGGACGCACGGCGTCGAAGGCGGTGCGCCTGTACGAGGGCGCGCTCGACCTTCAGGCTGCGGGCTGCTTCTCGCTCGTCCTCGAGGCGGTGCCTTCACCCGTCGCCGCGCAGATCACCCGCGCACTCGACATCCCGACGATCGGCATCGGCGCGGGCGGCGACTGCGACGGGCAGGTGCTCGTCTGGCACGACCTGCTCGGGCTCTACGAGGGCCATGCGCCGCGGTTCGTGAAGCGCTACGCCGACCTTGCTCCGGCGATCGGCGAGGCGATCGAGCGCTACGCCGCCGAGGTGCGGGAGGGCGCGTTCCCGGCGCAGCAGCACACGTACTCGATCCCGGACGAGGAGTTCGCGATCTTCGAGGAGGCGGTCGGGGAGCTGCGGACGAGCCAGAGGATCTAGTCCCTAACGGAGGAGCTCGTGTCCGAGCGCCCACCGAACCAGGTCCGCACGGGATCCGGCTGACAGCTTGCGCATCGCGTTCGCCCGGTGCATTTCGGCCGTGCGGACCGAGATGCACAGGTGGGCGGCGACCTCCGCGTTCGTATGCCCGTAGGCGAGCAACGTCGCGACCTGGAGCTCGCGGGGCGTGAGCTTCGCCGTCATGCTCCCAGCGTCTACCCCGGAGCCGCCCCCGGAATCGGCGACCTTCCGCGATCAAGACCCGTAGAAAGTACGGTTTTGTGCCTCGATTGGGCTCGATTAGGTTTCCACCCCAGGTGGCCGGGACCGATCTCACCATCCTCCTCGCCTACGGGATCGCCACCCTCCTCGCCGTAATCGTCACCCTCGGTCTCTGGCTGTCGACGCGGAACCGGATGCCGGTGGACACGCACCGGCTGGCCGAGTTCGAGCGGCAGTGGCTCTTGATCGTCGCGGCGATCCTCGTCGCGCTGCTCGCAGCAACGATCTGGTTCACGCCGTACGGCAAGTCGACGCCGACCGACGCCCAGATCGTCACGGTCGACGCACAGCAGTTCTTCTGGAAGATCACGCCCTCGACGGTGTCGATGAGCCGCCCGGTCGCGTTCGTCACGCGCTCGGGCGACGTCAACCACGGCTTCGGGATCTTCAGGGGCCACACGTTCATCGCGCAGATCCAGGTCCTGCCCGACAAGGACTCGACGCTCGTCCACCGCTTCACGAAGCCGGGCACCTACACCGTGCTCTGTCTGGAGTTCTGCGGTGTCGATCACGCCGCGATGCGAGCGACGTTCCAGGTGACGAAGTGACGCGCAGGATCGTCGGCCGCTACCTCGTCGCCTCGACGGTGATCCTGCTCGCATCTGGGCTGCTGGGCATCCTGATCCGCGAGAGCCAGGCCGGCATCGCGACGCTCCACAACAACACGTGGTACGCGCTGATGACAGCGCACGGCCTGGGCTCATTCCTCGGCTGGGCCGGCTTCGCGGTGATGGGCCTCTCGTTCTGGGCGCTCGAGGAGGCCGGGTTCGAGCTCCGACCGGTCGGGCGGTTCTTCGCCGAGGCGACGTGGTGGCTGATGGTGCTCGGCGTCGCAGGTGTCCTCGTCTCGACGCTCGCCCTCCACTTCGGAGGTTCGTGGGTGTTCCTCTACCCGCTGCCGTTCCACGGCGCGGGCCAGTGGGGCAAGTGGGCCACGGGGATCTTCGCGTTCTCGGTACTGCTGGCCGGGCTCTCGATCGTGACCTGGTGCCTCTCGATCCTCCACACGGTCGTCGGGCCGGCGCTGCACGCGGTGCGCAGCGGGATCGGAAACCGCCTCGGCGTCGCCCTGGGCCTCGGCTACCTCTGGCCGAAGCGGTTCGCGACGAACCCCCGATCGGTGCCGTACGCCGTTATCCCGCTGACGGTGATCGGGATCGACATGATCGTCGCGACGCTGCCGCTGGCGGTCCTGCTCGTCGAGATGATCGTCCAGGCGTTCTCGCCAGGTGTGCACGTCGATCCGCTCCTCGCGAAGAACGTCCTGTGGTTCTTCGGGCACCCGGTGGTGTACCTGCTGCTCTTCCCGGCGGTCGCCGTCTACTACACGCTCGTCCCGAAGCTCGCGGGGCGTCCGCTGGTTGCCGGCAACGTGATCGCGGTCGCGTGGGCGATCGCCGTCGTCGCGAACGTGACCGTCTGGGCGCACCACGTCTACATCGACTACCCCGATCACTCGCAGCAGGCGACGATCAACGTTCTCATGCAGCCGACGACGTTCGCGCTCGTCATTCCGTCGGCGCTGTCCCTCTACTCGCTCGGCCTGACGATCTATCGCTCCGACTGGCAGTGGGGCGTCGTCGAGACGACGCTGTTCCTCGGCCTCTTCTCCTGGCTCACAGCCGGTCTCTCGGGCGTCGTCAACGCGACGATCGCATTCGACAAGGTCGTGCACAACACACTCTGGATCGTCGGCCACTTCCACCAGATGGCGATCGTCAACATCGGCTTCGTGGTCTTCGCCGGCATTTACTACGTGCTGCCGAACGTCTACGGCAAGCCACTTTGGAGCGAGGCGCTCGGAAAGTGGCACGTGTGGCTGACCTTCGTCGGCGTGACTGTCAACTCGGGCTTCTGGCTCTGGCAAGGCCTGAACGGAGCGCCGCGGCGGTTCGCCCAGCTGCCGTCGGGCTACGAGGCGTCGACGCGCGCAGCGCTGCCGTTCGTCGCAATGATCGGCGTTGCCCAGGTGCTGTTCGTCGTCAACATGGTCCAGACGCTGCGCGGCGTCGAGCCGCGGACCGCTCGCGCGAAGGGCGACGGGCTGCTCGTCGCCGTCGAGGCTTCGATCGTGCTCCTCGCGGTGCTGCTCGCGGCCGGCGCCGGCGCCGCAGGCTTCTTCCTCGGCCGCGCCAGTGCCGGCTCCCACACGAAGAGCGCCGCCGCGACGCCGCCGACCTCGACGGCCTCGACAAGCGCAGGGAAGGACGTGTTCGCGAGCGCCGGGTGCGGCGGCTGCCACACGCTGAGAGACGCCGGTTCCACCGGAACGGCTGGACCGAGCCTCGACCAGGCCAGGCCGCCGCTCTCGCTCATCGTCGACCGCGTCACGCACGGCAAGGGCGGAATGCCGGCGTTCACGGGCCAGCTGTCCGGCGGGCAGATCCGCGCGGTGGCGAAGTACGTGGCGTCCGTCGCCGGCCGCTAGAAGGCGGCGCCTACTGGGCGACCGCGTACAGCTGCCACTCGCCTGGCACGCCCTTGAGCGGCCTGGCGCCGCGATCGACGAAGTCGAGCCCCGATCCTGCGACGAGGTCGCGCACCGTGCTGGACACGAGGACCTCGTTCGCGGACGCCTCGGCGGCGACACGCGCGCCGACCGAGACGGCGATGCCGGAGATCTTGCCCTCGTTGAGCTCACACTCACCGGTGTGCAGCCCTGCGCGCACCTCGAGCCCGAGGGGCCGCACGCTCTCCACGATCTCCCGCGCGCAGCGGATGGCGCGGGCGGGCCCGTCGAACCGTGCAAAGAATCCGTCGCCCGCGGTGTCCATCTCCATGCCGCGGTAGCGGAGGAGCTGACGCCGGACGACGGCATGGTGTTCGCTCAGGACCTTCGACCAGACACGGTTGCCGAGCTCCGTCATCTTCTGTGTCGAGCCCACGATATCGGTGAAGAGAATCGTGGCGAGCACGCTCTCGTGATCGTCGAGCTCGGTACTCGCGCGCCAGGCGTCCTCGAGGAATCCTTGCATCTCCTGCAGAACCGGCTCGGCGTCGCCGGAGGACGGCGCGTGGTCCGCCCCGTCGAGCTCGACATGTCGCGCGCCTGGAATGTGCTCGGCGAGATAGCGAGAGCCCTGGACGTTCGCCGGATCGTCCTGAGCACGGTTGAGCACGAGCGTCGGCACGCGAATGACCGGAAGGATCGGCCGCACGTCGATCTCGCGGTTCATCCGCATCAGCTCGATCCGGGCAGCGGGAGTTCCCGACTGCCGGATCAGGTCGGCGAGCTTGCGCTTGCTCTCCGACTCGGCGCTAGGTGCAAGAGCCTCGGCGATTTCGGAGAAGAAGGACGGGTCTCCCGCCCTGCGCTCCACCTCCTCGTATTCACGCCGCCAGGCTTCGTCGGTGCAGCCGAACGGGTAGTCGGGCGCCCACATCTCACGCGGAAAGCTCGCGAAGAGGATGAGGCCCCAGGTGCGCTCGGGGTACGTCGCGGCGAAGAGGGTGCACATCGGCCCGCCTTCGGACACCCCGAAGAGTGCCGCTCGCTCGGAGCCCGCGCCGTCCATCACGGCCCGCACGTCGTCCATCCGCGTTTCGAGATTCGCAATGCCCGCCCGATCGGACATCCCGGTCCCGCGCTTGTCGAACATGATGAGGCGGCAGAACGACGCCAGGCGCCGGTTGAACTCGGCGCGGTTCGGAACCGTCCAGTTCAGCTCTACGTGCGAGAACGCGCCGGGGACCCAGACAACATCGAACGGCCCGTCTCCCAGGACCTGGTACGCGATGCTCACGTCGCCGCTTCGCGCATAGCGTGTGACGGGCAGCTCCAGCTCCATCGTCAGAGAATGCCGCTAGAGCGAGCCGAGCGCCAGCCCGACCACCACCGGCGCGACGAGCGCCAGGGCACACGCGGCCACTGCGCGCGCCCACGTCCAACCGTGCACGGCGCGCACGCCCACTGCGAGTAAGACGCCTGCCCAGGCAAGGAAGGCAAGGTCCAGCAGGTCGAAGACGCGGGTTCCGGCACCGTGATCGTGGCCGCCGCTGCGGAAGAGCGACTCGCCGTAGAGCGCGAGCTTGACGGGCCACAGAACGAGGGAGAGCGCGATCGGCACGGCTGCGAACGCGAGCACGTGCCGCGCGCGGCGGTACGAGCCCTGCGAGCCGAGCGCCTTCGCGCCGGCATGCAACAACGCACCGAACGCGAAGTAGCCGAACATGCCGTAGAGGCTGCCGGCGATGAACGCCCACACCGCGACGAGCAGCCCGTCGTAGGACGAGTCGTCCAGCAGCCGCCCGGCGGTCGCCGTCGAGAGCACGGCCGCAATGCCCGCGAGCAGCACGATCGCGAGCACGGGCTCGGCGCGGTCGGCGAGGGATTCCTTCGAGTCGTCCCGCAGCGCGACGAAAACCGGCCGCGGCCGCTGGAGGACGAGGCAGGCGCGCAGCCACCAGTCGCGCATCAGCCGGTGGTGACGATCTGCCCGTTGTGGCAGCGGTACGCCGTCTGGCCGAGCAGAGCCTGCTGCTGCGCAACCGGAGGTCGGCCGTCGGAGCAGATCGTGTGATGCCGGTTCACCCAGGCGGCGGCCATGCCGGCGATGAACACCGCCAGGCAGACGGCGCCGATCGCGAGCAGCACCGAGCGCTTGGCGGGCCGCCGGTTCACGCAGCGACGGCGCGGCGCTTCGGCGCGCTGCGCTCGAGCAGCGGCCGCAGGTATGCGCCGGTGTACGACGCGTCGACCTGGGCGACGTCCTCGGGCGAGCCGACGGCGACGATCTCGCCTCCGTCCTCGCCTCCCTCCGGGCCGAGGTCGACGAGCCAGTCCGCCTGCTTGATCACGTCGAGGTTGTGCTCGATCACGAGCATCGTGTTGCCGCCGTCGACCAGCCGCTGAAGCGTCTCGAGCAGCTTCTCGATGTCGGCGAAGTGGAGGCCGGTCGTGGGCTCGTCGAGAATGTAGAGCGTCCGCCCCGTCGAGACCTTGCAGAGCTCGGACGCGAGCTTGACGCGCTGAGCCTCGCC
>JALYLO010000117.1 GCA_030774175.1 Actinomycetota bacterium | reverse complement strand
CTCGAGCGCAGCCGCCACTTGAGCGGCGTGCGCCGGGTCCGCGATGCGGATCGCCGAGGCCGCCGTCTGCCGGCGCTGCAAAGCCTCGACCGCGACGATTTGCGGCAGCGCGCCGGCCTCTTCGAAGCCCAGCACGTAGGCACGGGTGTTTCCCCCGCCGCCGTAGGGGAGCGCGACGACGTCGGGCGGCCCGCCAAGCTGCTCGAGGATCTCGAACGCCGCGGTCTTCTGTCCCTCGAGCCGATACGGGTTGAGCGAGTTGACGAGGACGTGCGTGCCGCGCGCCGCGAGCTCGCGTGCAGCGGCGAGCGCGTCGTCGAAGGAGCCGCGCACCTCGAGCACACGCGCGCCGAGCGCGCGCGCCTGCGCGAGCTTGCCGATCGCCACCGCGCCGGCCGGCTGAAGCACGAGTGCCGCCAGACCGGCCCGCGCCGCGTACGCAGCTGCCGATGCCGCCGTGTTGCCGGTCGACGCGCAGATCACCGCCTGCGCGCCTTCTTCGAGCGCCTTGGAGACCGCGATCGTCATTCCCCGGTCCTTGAAGGAGCCGGTTGGATTCTGGCCCTCCCACTTCAGCCAGATGTCCAGGCCGAGCCTCGCCGACAGCCGGGGCGCGGGCAGAAGCGGCGTGCCGCCCTCGCCGAGCGTGACGATCGGAGTCGCGGCGGTGAGTGGCAGACGGTCCCGGTAGCGCTCCGCAAGCGGCGTGTACATCAGATGCCGCGCTCGGTGATCACGCGAAAACGATCCGGCCGCCCGCGCACCTCGTCCAGTTGCGCGATTGCGTCGAGCGCATCGTCGACGTGCCCGCTCGGTGCGTCGTGCGTGACGATGTCGAGTGCTGCGCCGTGCGCGAGCTGCCGCTGCGCGAGCCGCGCGACCGAGACCCCGTGCGCGGCCAGGCGCTCGGCGAGTTGCGCGAGCACGCCTGGCCGGTCGTCGACCTCGACGTGGAGGTAGAACGGTGAACGCAGATCACCCACCGGCGCCCGCGGCAGGGTGCGCCAGCAGGCGTCGTTCTGGAGGAATCCCGTGCCGGCGGTGCCGATGACGCTCACCATGTCGGCCACGATCGCCGACGCCGTCTCGAGCCCGCCGGCTCCCGGCCCTTCGAGTGTGATCTCGCGAATGGCATCGCCCTGGAGCATCACCGCGTTGAACGCCCCGTCCACAGCGGCGAGCGGATGGTGGCGGTCGACGAGCGCCGGCTGCACCCGCACGTCGAAGCCCTCGTCGACGAGCGTGGCCGATCCCACGAGCCGAACGGCCATTCCGAGGTCGCGCGCCGCGTCGATGTGCTCTCGCCGCATCGACTCGATGCCCTCGCAGAGCACGTCGTCGGGCGTCACGCGCGCCCCGAACGCAACGGTTGCGAGGATGGCCATCTTCGCCGCGGCGTCGGCCCCCGACACGTCATCGGTGGGGTCGGCCTCGGCGTAGCCGAGGCGCTGCGCCTCCGCCAGCGCCTCGCCGTAGTCGGCGCCCGCCTCCATGCGCGTCAGGATGAAATTGGTGGTTCCGTTGACGATGCCGAGCACGCGATGGACGTTCGTCACGACGAGGGACTCGCGCAAAACCTTGATCACCGGGATCGCCGCGCAGACGCTCGCCTCGAACCGCACCTGCACACCGTGCTCGGAGGCCGCCGCGAAGATCTCCGCGCCGCGGCGCGCGATCAACTGCTTGTTCGCCGAAACGACGGGCTTGCCGGCGCGCAGCAGTTGCAGCACGTAGTCGGCCGTCGGTTCGACCCCGCCCATCACCTCGGCGACGAGCGCGATCGACGGATCGTCTCGGATCTGCTCGAAGTCGGCCGTCAGCACTCCGTCGCCGACGGGAAATGCGCGCGTGCGGCCGGGGTCGCGCACGAGCGCTCGGACGACGCGGATCCGGTGTCCGGTCGCGCGCTCGATCTCGTCGCCGCTCTCGCTCAGCAGCCGGTGGACCGCTGCGCCGACCGTCCCGTAGCCGAGCAGGGCGACGGGGACGTCAACCGCGCCCATTCCCACCCCCACCGGCGGGATGCTGCTCGACCGAAACCGCATCCGCGGAGAGGTGGAACCTGTCGTGGAGGACGCGGACTGCCCGCTCGACCTCGGAGGCTCGGACGACGCAGGAAATTCGGATCGAAGAGGTCGAGATGATCTCGATGTTGATCCCCGCCTCGGCGAGCGCGTCGAACATGTCGGCGACGACGCCTGGATGCGTCTTCATGCCGGCGCCGACCAGGGAGACTTTCGCGATCTTCGAGTCGGTGGTGAACCCCTTCGCGCCGACGTCCGCGGCGATGAGCGCAAGCACCGGCTCGACTCGCGGCAGGTCGTCTTTCGGCAAGGTGAAGGAGACGTCCGTCCGGCCCTCGGCGGAGACGTTCTGGACGATCATGTCGACGTTCGCGCCCTCGTTGGCAAGCGACCTGAAGATGCGCGCGGCGATTCCCGGCTGGTCCGGGACCGCTTGGATGGTCACCTTCGCCTGGGAACCGTCGTGCGCGATGCCCGAGATGATCGCCTGCTCCATCTGCTCGACCTCCTCACCGATGAACGTCCCGTCATTGTCGGCGAAAGAGGAGCGAACATGAACCGCCACGCCGTGGTTGCGAGCGTACTCGACGGAGCGGAGCGCCAGCACCTTCGCCCCCGATGCCGCGAGCTCGAGCATCTCCTCGTAGGAAAGGCGCTCGAGCAGGCGCGCGGTGGGCACGATCCGGGGGTCGGCGGTGAAGACACCGGCCACGTCGGTGTAGATCTCGCACACCCTCGCGCCGAGCGCCGCCGCCAGCGCGACGGCCGTCGTGTCGGAGCCGCCCCTGCCGAGCGTCGTCACCTCGAGCTCGGACGACACCCCCTGGAACCCCGCGACGATGGCGATCTTTCCCTCCTCGAGCGCTTCCAGGACGCGGCGAGAGCGGATGTCGACGATCAGCGCCCTCCCGTGCGCGGCGTCGGTGACGATCCCGGCCTGGGAGCCGGTGAACGAGATCGCTTCGCGTCCCAGATCCCTGATCGCCATCGACAGCAGCGCGATCGAGATCCGCTCGCCCGCCGTCAGGAGCATGTCGAGCTCGCGTGGGTGCGCCGCGGAGGAGACGTCGGCGGCGAGCCGGAGCAGGTCGTCGGTCGTGTCGCCCATCGCCGACGCGACGACGCAGACGGAGTCGCCGGACGCGGCTTGATCGACGACACGCCGCGCGACCGCCCGCGTCCGCTCGGCCGTCGCCAGGGAGGTGCCGCCGTACTTCTGCACGATCACGTTCGTCAACATCGAGCCCATTATCGCGAGGGCGATTCCGGTGAACTGTCGGATGAGTCGCCTGCGATGCCGGCCGACTCGAGCCAGTGCGCCGGCCAGCCGGCCGGATCCCCGCCGAACTCGCGCGTCTCGCCGTACTGCGGGTGCAGCACCGACGCGGTCAGCCTCGCCTGCCGCCTCTCCTGCTCGTCCTCGCGACTCACCGACCCGTAGCCGTTGTCCCAGCGGACGAAGCGATCTTCCTCGATCAGTTCTGCGTAGACGTCGATGAGATCGGTGAAGCTCGGATATTCGATCCGCATCGTCTCGCCGTCGTGCGAGAAGAGGGTGCCGCCGGTGCCCCAAGCGCTCACCAGTTCGACCGACCACTGGTCGCCGCTGATCCTCGCGATCGGGAGCAGCAGCGGGGGGCCGTAGAACGGCAGGAACGCCGGATTGCGGTTCAGCCGGTACGTGTCGAGCGCGCCGCGCGGACCGCAGGGCTCCGGCAACGAGTAGCCACGAACGCGCAGGCCCGAGGGCTCGATGCGCTCCCAAAACCGACGCAGGTCCTGGGGCAGCGAATACGGCGCGATCTCCTTCTCGAGCTCGTCGAGGAATGTTGCCTCGGTCGCCGGCGCGAGCCCGTCGAAGCCGGCGGCGCGAAGAGCGTCGTCGAGCCGGTCGATCGTCCTGTCGACGAGGCTGATCGGATCTCCTTGCATGGCGCGGACCTTAAACCGCTCGCGCCCGCTCGAACGTCATGAGTGCCGGCTACGAAGAGAGGTCGGGCGCCGGTTCGAGGTAGCGGCTCGTCGACCGGCAGAGGAGCCGGCTCGGCTCGGTGCTCAAACGCCGCTCCGGGACGTGCCCGATCGCAAGCCAGCGGCGTCCGTACAGCACGAATTCGCCTCCGGGCTGCAGAGCGCTCGGGCTCGTGAACGTTGCTTGGTGGGTCCGGCCGTTTGGATATTCGAGGGAGATCAGCGATTCCATGATCTCTCCATCGGCGGCGGTGCGGCGCAACGTGAGCGTGCGTGGATCGACACAGAAAAATCACACGGCCGAGCGCGATCCAGAATGTGGTCTCGATTTCTCGGCCGAGTGAAGGCGATGGCGGGAGCCGGGTTGATCCGGCTCCCGCCGATGGGTCAACCGTTAGGCGTGAACGCCGGCGCCGGGCGCCACGTAGGCGACGTCCTGTGCCTTCTTCAGCGCCGTGATCAACTCGTCCTGGGTCATCAGGACGGTCGTCTCGAACTTGCGGAACGCTCCGCTGGCGCCGATCGCGATCGCGATGGCGGCGCTGGTCGTGTTGTTCGGCGCCTCGATCAGGGCGAAGCCGTCACTGGTGCCGAAGGCATACCAGAGGCCCTTCAGCTTGCAGCCTGCGTCCTCGAGGACACGGCTGACGGTCTCGGTGCGGTTTTCCGGGTTGTGGATGAGCTCGGCCC
>JALYLO010000116.1 GCA_030774175.1 Actinomycetota bacterium | reverse complement strand
GAGCAGGAGCTCGGCGCCGTCTTCTTCGAGGCGGCCGGCTGGGAGCGCCCGCAGTGGTACGAGTCGAACGCGAAGCTGCTCGATGAGTACGGCGACCGGATCAACCGCCGCGAGGCCGAATGGGAGTCGCGCTGGTGGTCGCCGATCATCAACGCCGAGCACCTCGCGATGCGCGACCGCGCCGCGATCTTCGATCTGACCGCGTTCTGCATCTTCGACATCACGGGGCCGGGCGCGCTCGAGACCGTGCAGAAGGTCTCGATGCGTCAGATGGACGTCGCGAAGGGGAAGGTCGTCTACACGCCGGTGCTCTCCCCGAGCGGCACGTTCAAGAGCGACCTGACGGTGATGCGCCTCGGCGACGAGCAGTTCCGCGTCGTCACCGGTGGCGCGCACGGGATGGCCGACCTGAAGTGGTACGCCGACCACCGGCCCGAGGACGGCACGGCGAGCATCACCGACCTCACCTCGGCCTATGCGACGCTCGGCCTCTGGGGGCCTCGGTCGCGCGACATCCTCGCGAGCCTCACGAGCGACGACGTCTCGCACGAGGCGTTTCCGTTCGCGAGTTGCCGCACGATCGAGCTGGGGTCGCTGCGCGTGCTCGCCTCGCGCATCTCCTACGTGGGAGAGCTCGGCTGGGAGCTCTACGTACCGCTCGAGCAGGGCGCGAAGCTCTGGGACCTGGTCTGGGAGGCGGGCGAGGCCCATGGCGTCGTGCCGGCCGGCATCGGCGTCTACGGCACGACCGGGCGCCTCGAGAAGTGCTACCGCGCCTTCGGCTTCGAGCTCGACGCCGACTACGACGTCGCCGAGGCCGGCATGGCCTGGGGGAGGGTCAAGTCGCCGGACTTCGTCGGCAAGGAGGCCCACGTCCGCCACCGTGAGACCGAGCCGACCGCGGTGCTGTGCACGCTGACTGTCGACGACCACACGTCGTCGAGCGGCGTGAAGCGGTACATGCTGGGTCGCGAGCCGGTGCTCTCGAAGCAGGGCGCGCCGCTCGTCGACTCCGAAGGACGCCGCTCGTACGTGACGAGCGCGGGCGCCGGCCCGTCGATCGGCAAGCACATCCTCCTGAGCTACCTGCCGCCGGAGAACGCGAACGTCGGCGAGGAGCTGCTCGTCGAATATCTGGGCGAGCAGTACCCGGTGACCGTCGCGACGAACGACTCGACGCCGGTCTTCGACCCGGAGAACTCGAGGGTCAAGGCGTGAGCTTGCTCACGTTCGTGGGGCGTCGCTGGGCGTGTTGGGCCGGAGGGCACAGTGCGTCGGAGCACGGGCCCGGAAGGCCCAATGGGGTCAGCGTCGTCAGCCTTTCGCGGAGCCCGGCTCCGCCGGGCGGGAGCGAAAGGCGGCCACGGACGTGAGGATTCTCTGCTGTGTGAAGCGGGTGCCTATCACCGGCGGGAAGATGGTGCTGACCGACGACGCGCAGGCGATCCAGACGCGGCATCTCGGCTTCACGATCTCGCCGCACGAGGAGTGCGGCGTCGAAGAAGCGGTGCGCATCATCGAGTCGAACGGGGGCGAGGTCGTCGTACTGACGCTTGGCCCCGCCGAGGCGGAGGAGCAGCTGCGCGAGTGCATGGCGCTCGGAGCCGACCGCGCGATCCACCTCGTGAGCGAGGACGAGTGGGACGCCCAGGGGACGGCCGCGGCGATCGTCGACGCCGTTCGCTCGGAGGAGCCGTTCGACCTGATCCTCTTCGGCAACGAGTCCGCGGACACGGGCAACTACCAGGTCGGCATCCGGGTCGCCTACGCGCTCGGGCTGCCCGTCGTCACCGGACTGAAGGGCCTGACGGTCGCCGACGGGCGCGCGCGCTGCGAGCAGGAAGTGGCGACGGGTCGCGACGTCTACGACGTGCCGCTGCCGGCCGTCGCGACCGTGAAGGAAGGGCTCAACCTGCCGCGCTATCCCTCGGTGCCCGCGAAGCTGCGCGCGAACCGCAAGCCGGTCGACGCGAGGCCGCTCTCGCCGCCCGCCGCGCGGCTGGAGAAGATCCGCCTGGTCGTGCCCGAAGGGCAGGGGAAGCAGGCGGAGGTGCTCGGTCACGGCCCGGAGGCCGCCGCCGCGGTCGTCGAGGTCATGCAGAGGCTGGGAGTCGCGTGACGGTTCTGGTGGTCGTCGAAGCGAATGACGAGCTGTCGCTGCAGGCGGTGACGCTCGCGCGCTCCCTGGGCGGCGAGCTGCACGGCATCTCGTTCGGCGCGGCCGATGCGCCGGTCGACGTGCTGCACGTCGCGGAGATCGACGGCTCCTACGCGCCGGGCGCCTGGGCCGCCGCGGTCGTGCAGTTGATCGACCAGCTGGGCCCGTCGGCCGTCGTCGCGCCGGGCTCCGATCGCGGCAACGAGGTGCTCGCGCACGTCGCAGCGCGCCGCGACCTGCCGATGGCCGCGAACGTCACCGAGTTGCGAGGCGACGAGCTGACACGCCAGCGCTGGGGGGGCTCCCTGCTCGAGGAAGCGCGCCTCGATGCGGATCTCAAGCTCGTGACCGCAGCTCCCTTCGCCTTCGAACCTTGTGTTGACTCAACACCAACTCACGTCGAGGCGTTCGTACCGGACCTGGCGCCTGCGGACACGGCAGTTCGCGTCGTCGATACCGTCGAAACGAGCACCGGCGGGATCTCGCTCTCGGATGCAAAGGTGGTCGTCTCCGGAGGCCGTGGCGTCGGCTCGAGCGAAGGATTCGCGATCCTCGAGGAGCTCGCCGCGCTGCTCGAGGGCGCCGTCGGCTGCTCGCGCGTCGTCACGAGCGCGGGCTGGCGCCCGCACACCGACCAGGTCGGGCAGACCGGGACGAAGGTCTCGCCGGATCTCTACATCGCGTGCGGGATCAGCGGTGCGACGCAGCACATCGCCGGCTGCAAGGGAGCGAAGAAGCTGCTCGCGATCAACGACGACCCCGAGGCGACGATCTTCACGCACGCCGACTACGCGGTGATCGGGAACCTGCACGAGATCGTCCCGGCGATCACGGCCGAGCTGAGGAAGGTCAGAGGGACATAGCGACCCTCGCCGGCGCAGTCGCGCTCACAGCGGCGCTCGCGGTTGCGGGGACGCTCTTCGCACGGCGCGCGCTCTTCCTCGTGCGGCTCGTCCGGGCGGCGAAGCCCGTCGATCGCGAGCGCTTCGAGGACGTCCCGGGCCGCGTCAAGAACGAGGCCGTGATCGTGCTCGGCCAGAGGAAGCTCTTCCAGCGACTGCTCCCGGGGATCGTGCACGCGCTGATCTTCTGGGGGTTCATCGTGCTCTTCCCGACGATCGTGATGGCGATGGTCGGCGCGATCGACCGCGGTTGGGCGATCCCGTGGCTCGGCTCGCAGGGCTGGTTCATGGCCGCGGTGGACGTCTTCGTGCTGATGGTGTTGACGGGCGTGGTCGCGGCGGCCTGGATTCGCAAGGTCGTGCGCCCGGCGCGCTATCGCGGCTCGCACGTCGGTGAGGCGGACGTCATCCTCGCGCTGATCGCGCTCGTGGTGCTGACGCTCCTGGGGTGGCACGCGTCGCGCATCGCGGCGGGCCTCAACGAGTGGCCGGCGCACGCGTCGTTTCTTTCCAACCTGGTGTCCGGGGCGATCCCCGCACCCCGGGTCATGGAGCGCGTCTTCGTCTGGGCGCACGTCGCGGTGATCCTGGCGTTCCTCGCTTACCTGCCGCACTCGAAGCACCTGCACATCGCCACCGCCGCCGTCAACGTGTACTTCTCCCGCACTCGGCGCCGCGGGCGTCTCGAGCCGCTGCGCTTCGACGTCCCCGACGAAGAGATCCGCTTCGGCGCCGGGACGATCGGCGACCTGACATGGAAGGAGATGGTCGACTCGTTCTCGTGCACGGAGTGCGGCCGCTGCCAGGACGTCTGCCCCGCCTACGCCACCGGGAAGCTGCTTTCGCCGAAGCTCCTGATCATGGGCATCCGCGACCAGGTGTTCGCCGAGGGGCCGAACCTGCTCGCGGGCGGCGACCTCCAGCCGATCGT
>JALYLO010000115.1 GCA_030774175.1 Actinomycetota bacterium | reverse complement strand
CTGCAACCTGCACGGCATCGACCTGCAGAACATCAGCCTCGACGGCGCGAACCTGCAGGGCGCCAACCTGAACAAGGCGCAGCTCGAGAACGCCTCCCTCGTCGGCGCGAACCTGGAGGACGCCAACTTGAACAAGGTTCAGCTCCAGACTTACGCCCAGTTGAGCTACGCGAACCTGCAAGACGCGAACCTCCACGGCGCCGACCTCACCGGCGCCAACCTAACCGGAGCCGACCTGACGGGCGCCAACCTGCACGGTGCAGATCTGACCGACGTGATCTGGTCGAACACCACTTGTCCAGACGGAACGAACAGCGACGGCAACGGCAGGACCTGCACGAACAACGAATAGCGCGGTGCAGCGGAAAGGCGAGCCTGCTTCGGCAGGTTCGCCTTTCCGCCTTAAGCCGCGCCACGACGTCTGACGTCGGCTCAGCTGAGGCGGTTGCCGCTGCTACGAGCGCGTCTCCAGTGCGCGCTGACGAACAGGAGCGCACGTGAGCTGCCGCGCCTTGGGCGGAAGCCGCACGTCCGCAGCGACTGACGCTTCGAGGGTCATTCGCGGACTGTGAGTCCAACTAGGCAGTGCCGAAAAGTGGGAGCTTCCCGAGGGTGAATGCCAGGCCGATGGCCGTGAGGGAGAGACCGTCCAACATCTCGCGCTGCTCGATCAGCGTGCGCACGTCCTCAGGTGCGAACCAGGCGATGCTGTCCGTCTCGGTGCGGTCGAAGTCGCCGACGTACTCGGCGCGCGGCGCGACGAAGTAGTTGAAGCGCTGGTCGATCAGCCCGTTTGTCGGATAGCTGAAGCCGAGATACTCGAGCTCGAGCGGTCGCCAACCCGTCTCCTCGATCGCTTCGCGCTCTGCCGCCCGCTCGAGCGTCTCGCCCGGGTCCACGCGGCCGGCCGGAATCTCCCAGCCCCAGCTGTCGGTGATGAAACGGTGCCGCCGCAAGAGCAGCACGCCGCGCTCGGCGTCCGTGACGATCACGCCCACGGCCGGCTGCCCCAGGCGGATGACGTGGTGGTCGAAACGTGTTTCGTCCGGTAGCTCGACGTCAGCGACAGAAAGGCTGACCCATTCGCTCGTGTAGAGCGGCCGCTCGCCGTGGACGCGCCAGCGCGTCGTGTCAGCGCTATTCGGTAGCGTAGCTCGACGAACTCGACGCCGTCGAAGCTGCGCTGCCGCGTCGTTCCGTCCGTGCTCCAACCCGCGGTCTCGTAGATCTTGCGCGGGCGGTGATTCTCCTCGGCGGTCCAGAGCGTCACCTCGCGGAAGCCGGCGTCGCGAAGGAACGCGACGGCTTCGCCAAGGAGCTCGCGCCCGGCGCCGCGGCCCCAGACCGACGGATGCGTGTACAGGCCGTCGAGCTCGCCGATCGAATCGCCCGCGTCCTCGTCGCCCGAGGGACGGACGATCGCGAACCCGACGACCTGGCCGTCCTCTTCTGCGACGAACACGGCGCTTCGCGTGTCCCGCTCGCCGATGGCTCGCCACCAGCGCTCGGGCCACGGAAACCGCTCGAGCGTCTCCGCGGGAAAGATGTGCGCCCACGCTGCGATGCCGGCGGCGTGTTTCGCCTCGCTCATTGCCTCGAGGTCGGCGTAACCCGCGCGCCGCACGATCACCGAACCTGACTCCGTTCGAACAGCTCCTCCCACCGAGTGAGCATCGACTGCAGCTCGTCGCGTGCGCGCCGGTGTGCCTGCAGGATCTCGACGTCGGCCCAGTCGTCGGCAAGCTTGCGCTCGAGCTCCGCGACGGCTTCCTCGCGCGCCGCGATGTCCGACTCGAGCTGCTCGAGCTCGCTCGGCCGTTGCGCTTTCGCGGACGCCGCCTTCGCCTTCGTCTGGCGCGGCTTCGGCTCCGGCGCGGACGGCGGCACCGCTCGCTCCTCGCGGCGGCGGACGTACTCGGCCCACCCGCCGTCGTAGCTGCGAATCGTCTCGTCCTCGAGCGCGAGCGTCCGCTCCGCGACGGCGTCGACGAGCGCGCGGTCGTGTGAGACGAGCAGAATTGTCCCCGGAAAGGCCTCCAGCGCGGCCTCGAGTGCCTCACGCGACTCGAGATCGAGGTGGTTCGTCGGCTCGTCGAGCACGAGGAAGTTCGCTCCGGAGGCGACGACGTGCGCGAGCGCGAGCCGCCGGCGCTCGCCGCCCGAGAGCACGGCGACGGACTTCTCGTGCTCGTCCCAGCCGGAGAAGAGAAAGCGGCCGAGCAGTGCCTGCGCCTGCGGACGCGGGAGGTTGGTCGCGCGCTGTGTCGACTCGAGCACGCTGTGCCGCTCGTCGAGCTCGACTTCCTGCTGCGAGAAGTAGCCGACTGCGACGCTGTGACCGAGCCGCACGCGTCCCGCGGTCGCGTCGCGGTTGGCGAGCAGCGTCTCGATCAATGTCGTCTTCCCGGATCCGTTAGGGCCCACGAGCGCGACGTGCTCGCCTCGCTCGAGCGCGAAGCTCGCATCGTGCATCAGGTCTCGCTCGCCGATCCTGAGCG
>JALYLO010000114.1 GCA_030774175.1 Actinomycetota bacterium | reverse complement strand
GGCCAGTAGGTGAGGAGCAGTGGGCCGATCAGGCTCCTGCGCGGGACCGAGCCCCACATTCGCGAGTCGCACGAGTGGCTCCGATCGTCGCCCAGAAAGAAGTAGCGACCGCTCGGGACCCGCCAGGTGCCGGTGGTCTTGTCGTCCGAGGTTCCCGACACGTACGGCTCGCGGAGCCGCGTGCCGTTCACGGAGACGACGCCACCCTCCCGTTCGGAGACGACGTCGCCCGGCAGGCCGATCAGGCGCTTGACGAACGTGCCGCCCTCGCCGCATTGGTCCGCCGCGTCGACCGGCGCGTCGAAGACGACGATCTGGCCGCGCTTCGGCGCGCTGAAGCGGTAGGCAAGCCGGTTGGCGATCACGCGGTCGCTGAAGCGCCCCTCGCACCAGGCCCCTGGGTGCGCGCAGTGCAGCGTCGGCTCCATCGACGACGAGGGGATCCGGTACGGCTTCGCGATCTCGGCCTCGAACGCGAGGACGAAGGCAAGTGCGACGCAGATCGTCGCGAGCCAATCGAGAGTCCTGTTCCAGCCCGGCACGCAGCCATGGTAGTCGAGGCTTGCTCAGGCGCCGCGCGTCGTCCTCGGCGCGCGGTGGGCCGCTGCGACCACGCGCTCGACCGCCTTGCGCAGCGCGCCTGGAACCTCGGCGGCGGCGCCCTGGAAGCGCTTCCAGGCCGCCGCAGGCTTGCCGCGCCGCGACCGCAGGCCAGTGACGCCCTCGAAGTCGGGCACGAGCGTTACCGTCCGTTTGCGCCCGGCCACGCGCAGGATCGTGTCGTTTGCGATCTGCTCGGCGTCGGTGGGCGCGGTCCCGCGCGGTGCGTCACGGTCGTGGACGATCACATACGGGATCTCGCAGGCGTTGCAGATCTCGGCGAAGAGCGGCATGTTGCCCTTGCCGGTGCAGTCGACGATCGCGATCGCCTCCCGGTCCGGGTCGAAGCCGAGTGCCTGGAAGATGAACGGGAACGCGAGCTTCTCGGTGCGACCCTCGACGAGCAGTACCGCGCGCGACAGGAAGATCTCGGCGCGCTCGGCGTCGAACTCCGCGAACATCCGGAACGTCTGCTTCTGCGTCAGCGCCTGCGGCTGGAGGAGCCGTGTGCCGGTGTGCTCGTCGTGGCGAACGAGCACCAGGTCGGTCAACGCGTCGACGCCCAGGAACGCCGCCGCGTGTGTCGAGTAGAGCACCTGATTTCGCACGGCGAGGCGCCGCAGCAGCCTGCTCAGGTGACGCTGTGACGGCGGGCTGAGGTAGAGCTCCGGCTCCTCGACGAGCACGACGAGCCCGCGGACGCCCGCGTCGACGAGGGCCGACACCGCACGGATCAGCGCGAGCCCGCCGTCCTCGGCGTGGTTGCGGTCTCGCACGATCCGCACCGGCCGGGTCGACTCGTCGTCGGTCCGGGCGAGCAGCGTCGTCGGCCGGAGGCTGGCGGGGAAGTAGAGCGTCGGCGGCGCCCCCTCGCGGTTCAGGTTCAGCGTGTCAGGCGGCCGCGCGTCGAGAAAAAGCGTGCGTCCCCCGGCAACCGCCTCGACGTGGACCCGCGCGTGGCCGCGGGAGACGTCGCCGCCCGTCGGCATCGGCGCCGCCGCCTCGAGCAGGGCCCAGATCGCCGAGAGCACCGTCGACTTCCCCGACGACGACTCACCGACGAGCACGCACAGGTGCCCGGGCTGGAGCGCCACGTCGCGCGCGCCGCGGAACCCGGTGATCGTGATCCGCTTGAGTGATGCCACGGGGCGTTCTTACCCCCGGAGCAGGTTGCGCAACAGGAAGAGGAGGTTCGCGGGACGCTCACCCAGCCGACGCATCAGATACGGGTACCACTCGGGCCCGTACGGGGTCGCGACGAGCACCTTGTAGCCCCGGCGGACGAGGTCGAGCTGCAGCTGTGGGCGCACGCCGTAGAGCATCTGGAACTCGAACCGGTCACGCGGGACACCGTGCGTCTCGGCGAAGCGGATTGCGTGCTCGATCAGCTTCTCGTCGTGGGTCGCGACGGCCGTGTGCCCGTCCCCGGCGAGCATGCGCTCGAGCAGGCGTCCGTACGCCGCGTCGACGTCGGCCTTGCGCGGGTGGGCGATCGCCGTCGGCTCGAGATAAGCGCCTTTCACGAGCCGCAGGTTCGGCGCGAGCGGCAGCAGCGCCTCGAGGTCGTCGGGCGTGCGGTAGAGGTACGCCTGGAGCACGGTGCCGACGTGCTCGAG
>JALYLO010000113.1 GCA_030774175.1 Actinomycetota bacterium | reverse complement strand
CGGCGGGTGAGCGGGGCGCGCGCTGTGCCGCAGGCGGGTAGCGCCAGAGGAGCTCATGCAGCGGCGCCGTCTCGCGCAGCCCGACCGTCGCACGCGCGTTGGCGATCGCCGCCTCGATCTTGCCGCGGTGCCGCACGATCGACGCGTCCGCGAGCAGGCGCTGCACGTCGCGCTCGTCGAAGCGTGCGACCCGATCAGGGGCGAAGCCCTCGAACGCCGCGCGAAACGCTTCGCGCTTACGGAGGATCGTCAGCCACGAGAGCCCCGACTGGAAGCCCTCGAGGCACAGCCGCTCGTAGACGCCGCGCTCGTCGGTCACGGGGCGGCCCCACTCCTCGTCGTGGTAGGCGAGGTAGTCCGGGTCGGTCGTCTCCCAGCAGCGCCTCGGCTCAGACGTCCAGGACCTCGACCTTCACCATGCCGTCCTCGACGGTTACGCGGAAGGTGTCGACGGGCTCGGTCGCAGGCAGCGACAGGGGCCGCCCGCTTCGGAGGTCGAAGGCGGAACCGTGTCGCGGGCAGATCACGCGGCACTCGTCGTGCTCCCAGTCGCCCTCGCAGAGTGGCCCGTCGTCGTGCGAGCAGCGGTCCTCGAGGGCGAGCAGCTCCCCGTTGCAGTTGTAGACACCGATCGACGTCCAACCGACGGTGACGATCGTGGCGGAGCCGGGCCCGAACTGCTCGAGCGGCGCGACGTCGATGAAGGGCACTAGAGCCGAAGCTCGTTCGCAAGGCTCTGCCACTCCTCCGGGAGCGGCGTGCCCTTCGAGCGATGCAGCGCCACCTTCAGCACCCCCAGGCCGAGGATCGCGCATTTCAGACGGATCGGCGTCAGCGGGATCCCGATCTCCTCGAGCAGCTCCTCCTTCGGGAGCGCCGCTACGTCGGCGGCCTTCCGGCCGACCACGAGCTCGGTGAGCATCGAGGTCGCGGCCTGTGAGATCGCGCAGCCGCGCCCCTCGAAGCCGACCTGCGCGATCGTCTCCCCGTCCTCTGCGAACTTGACGGAGATCGTCACCTCGTCGCCGCAGAGCGGGTTCAAGCCCTCAGCCTGCGCGTCGGCGCCCTCGATCAGGCCGTGACCGCGCGGGCTCTTGTAGTGGTCGAGGATCACCTCGCGGTACATCTGATCGAGTTCAGACACCGAACGTGTCCTTCACCTTGAGCAGTCCGGCGATCAGCCGGTCGACGTCCTCGGGGATGGAGTAGAGGTAGAAGCTCGCGCGGGTCGTGGCGGCGACGCCGAGACGCGTCATCAGCGGCTGCGTGCAGTGGTGGCCGGCGCGCACCGCGACGCCCTCCCAGTTCAGGATCTGTGCGACGTCGTGCGGGTGCACGCTCGCGAGCTCGAAGCTGACGATGCCGGTGCGGCGCTCGGCCGGCGGGCCGAAGACACGGACGCCGGGGATCTCCGCCAGGCGCTCCATCGTCTGGACCGTCAGGTCGTGCTCGTGGTGCTCGATCGCCTCGAGCCCGACCTCGCCGACGTAGTCGAGCGCGATCCCGAAGCCGTAGGCCTCGGCGATCGCGGGCGTTCCCGCCTCGAACTTGTACGGCAGCTCGTTCCAGCTCGTGCGGTCGAGCGCAACCGACCGGATCATTTCGCCGCCGAGGTTGAACGGCTGCATCGCGTCGAGCAGCTCGCGCTTGCCCCAGAGGGCGCCGACGCCGCTCGGCCCGCAGAGCTTGTGCGAGGAAAACGCGAGGAAGTCGCAGCCGAGCGCCTGCACGTCGATCCGCCGGTGGGGTGCCGCCTGCGCGGCGTCGACCACCATGATCGCTCCCTGCTCGTGCGCCCACGCGGCCAGTTTCTCGACCGGGTTGATCGTGCCGAGCGTGTTCGAAACGAGGTTGTTCGCGACCACCTTCACGTTGCCGCGCGACGCGATCTCGTCGAGCGAGTCGAGCTGAAGCTCGCCGTAGTCGTCGATCGGAATGTGCGCGAACTGCGCGCCTGTCTTCTTCGCGATGAACTGCCACGGAACAAAGTTGGCGTGATGCTCGAGCTCGGTGATGACGACGACGTCTCCCTCGCCGAGGTTCTCGAGGCCCCACGCGTACGCGATCAGGTTCAGCGACTCGGTCGCGCTGCGCGTGAAGATCACCTCGCGGTCCGACGGAGCGTTGATGTACGCGCGCACCTTCTCGCGCGCGCCCTCGAAGCCCGCGGTCGCGTTCTCGGCGAGCGTGTAGACACCGCGGTGGACGTTCGCGTAGGAGTGCTCGTAGAACTCACGCATCGCGTCGAGCACCTGACGCGGCTTCTGGGTCGAGGAGGCCGAGTCGAGATAGGCGACTGGTTTGCCGTTCGCGAGCTCGTCGAAGACCGCGAAGTCGGCGCGGAGCCGCTCTGCATCCAACTTTTTGGCGTGGGTGACAGCCACGTCCACACTGTACCCGGGCGTCAGCGGTGGACGATTTCGCAGCGCGTGAGCCGGTCGGTGCGGTCGGCCCAGACCGTGTCGCGGCCCGGCCCGCAGTCGACGCGATCGGTGTGCCCGTCGTTGGCATGGATGCGGTCGTTGCCGGCGCCGGCGAAGATGCGGTCGCCCCACGACGACGTGCCCTCGATCACGTCGGCCTGCGGCGTGCCGGCGATCGTGCAGCTTCCGGTCAGCGCGGCTGATGCATCGCTCTCCCGCAGCACCACGTGCCCGGGGCACGCTGGGCGCGCGCCCGACGCGATCAAGACCTCTGCCTTCGGAGACCAGGAGACACCGGGGCCGCCTAGCGCCGACGGCGGTCCGCCGTCGAAGATCCCTCGCTCGGTCGCGACGGCGATGCGTGCATCGTCGAAGGAGAACGACGGGGCGCCGGTCGTCGGCGGCGTGATCATCCGGGTGGGTGTCCCGCCCGGAAGCGAGACGACGAAGAGACGTCCCGAGGCGGTGTAGGCGAGCCGTGCCCCGTCGTGCGACCAGGCCGGCGCGCCCGGGTTCGCGACGGCCACGAGCCGCCGCTCGCTCGCAGGCCCGTTCACGAGGTAGATGCCGTCGTCGCGCTGGAACGCCAACTCCTGCCCGTCCGGCGACCACGCAGGCGTGCCGATCGCGTTCGGCGCCCATAGGCTCCCCGCGACCCAGAGGTCGGTGTTCGTCGCGCCCTTGGTGGTGAGATAAGCGAGCTGGACGCTGCCCGGCCGCCAGGCCGGTGCGAACGCGCCCGTTGGTGCGAGGTAACGGCGCTTGCCGCTTCCGTTCGCATTCGCGATCCAGAGCACCCCGCCCGAGCTGTATGCGAGGTGCGCGCCGTCGCTCGACCACGTCGGCCCAAATTGGCCCGCATTCGAGCCGATGCGCACCGAGCGCTGCGTGCGCAGGTCGAGCGTGTAGAGCTCCATGTGATTCGGGTAGACCCGCGTGAAGGCGACGTGCGAGCCGCCGGGCGACCAGACGGGCCACCAGTCCAGCGGCGCGAGGATGCGGGTCGTAGTCGCGGAAGCAGGCAGCGCCGTGACGAGGACCGCAGCGAGCACGACAAGCTTTCTCACCAGCTCACCGTATGCCCGCCGCGTCAGGAAACGATGAAGCTATCGTGGGCTGCCGATGAGCAGCGAATACATCTTCACCATGTACAAGGTCGACAAGTTCTACGGCGCCGACCGGCAGGTGCTCGCGAACATCTCCTTGTCGTTCCTGCCCGGGGCGAAGATCGGGGTGCTCGGCGCGAACGGCGCGGGCAAGTCGACCGTCCTGAAGATCATGGCGGGCAAGGAAGAGCCCTCGTCGGGCACGGCCGACCTGGCGCCCAACGCGACAGTCGGATTCCTCGAGCAGGAGCCCGACCTCGACCCCGAGAAGACCGTGCGCGAGAACGTCGAGAACGGTGTGCGCGAGGTGCGCGACCTGCTCGACCGCTTCAACGCGATCTCCACGCAGTTCACGGAGCCCGACGCCGACTTCGACGCGCTGCTCGCCGAGCAGTCGAAGGTGCAAGACCAGATCGACCGGCGCGGCGCCTGGGAGCTCGAAGCCCAGCTCGACCATGCGATGGACGCACTGCGTCTTCCTGATGGGGATCGCGATGTGTCAACTCTTTCCGGAGGCGAACGGCGCCGGGTCGCGCTCTGCCGCCTCCTGCTCTCCTCTCCCGACCTGCTGCTCCTCGACGAGCCGACGAACCACCTCGACGCCGAGTCGGTCTACTGGCTCGAGCGGTTCCTGGCCGACTACAAGGGCACGGTCGTGGCCGTTACGCACGACCGGTACTTCCTCGACAACGTCGCCGGCTGGATCCTCGAGCTCGACCGCGGCCGCGGCATCCCCTACCAGGGCAACTACTCCGGCTGGCTCGAGCAGAAGCAGCAGCGCCTCCTCGTGGAGGAGAAGACGGCGTCGGCGCGCCAGCGTACGCTCGCGCGCGAGCTCGAGTGGGTCCGCATGGCGCCCAAGGCACGGCACGCGAAGTCGAAAGCGCGGCTCGGCGCGTACGAGAAGCTGCTTGCGGGCGAGGACTCGTTTTCACTCGACAAGGTCGAGATCCACATCCCGCCGGGCCCCCGCCTCGGCGACCTCGTGATCGACGCGACGGCCGTCTCGAAGGGCTTCGGCGACCGGCTGCTCTTCGATGACCTGACGTTCTCGCTGCCGCCGGCCGGGATCGTCGGCGTGATCGGGCCCAACGGCGCCGGGAAGACGACGCTCTTCCGGATGATCGCCGGCCAGGAGACGCCCGACTCGGGCGAGCTCCGGCTGGGCGACACCGTGCAGCTCGGCTACGTCGACCAGTCGCGCGCCGACCTCGACCCGAAGAACACCGTGTGGAAGGAGATCTCGGGCGGTCAGGACATCGTGCTGCTCGGCAAAAAGGAGATCAACTCACGGCAGTACACCTCGTGGTTCAACTTCCGCGGCGGCGACCAGCAGAAGCCCGTCGGCCAGCTGTCGGGCGGCGAGCGTAACCGTGTGCACCTCGCAAAGATGCTGAAGAGCGGCGGCAACGTGTTGCTCCTCGACGAGCCGACGAACGACCTCGACGTGGACACGCTGCGCGCGCTCGAGGACGCGCTGCTCGACTTCGCCGGCTGCGCGGTCGTGATCACGCACGATCGCTGGTTCCTGGACCGCGTCGCGACGCACATTCTCGCGTTCGAGGGCGACTCGGA
>JALYLO010000112.1 GCA_030774175.1 Actinomycetota bacterium | reverse complement strand
TGGCGGTCGAGCTGCTCGTCCACGAAGCCGAGCCCACGCAGGACGGCGGTTGCGCGCTCACGCCAGTCGTAGCCGCCGGCATGCTCGAGCCTCGCCTGCGCCTCGCCGTACCGGCGAATCGTCGCGTCGCCGTGGTCTCCGGTAGCCATCGCCCGCTCCAACCGCCGCAGCTCCTCCTCCAGCGCGATCAGGTCGCGCGCACCGGAGAGCACGTACTCGCGGAGCGTCAGGCGCCGCTCGAGCGGCGGCCGCTGGTCGTGCAACGCGACGCGCGTGCCCTTCTGGAACGCGAGGTCGCCGCTCTGGATGCTCGTCTCGCCCACGAGCGCTCGCAACAGGGTCGTCTTGCCGGCGCCGTTGGGCCCGGTGAGCGCAACGCGGTCGCGGCGCTCGACCTTGAACGACACCCCGTCGAACAGCGGGTCGCCGGAGAACTCCTTGCGGAGGTTGGATGCGATCAGGACTGCCACGGCTGTAAGGGTACGGCTCGTGGCCCGGGTTCTTGCTCTTGACGTTGGCACGTCCTCCGTGCGGGCGTGCCGTTTCGACGAGACCGCCGAGGAGCGCGGCGAGGCCGCCCGCCGCGATTACCCCGGTGAGCACGACCCGGACCGGGTCCTCGCGCGCACGCGAGAGGCGATCGAGGAGGCGGGCGGCGCGGAGGGAGTCGACGCGGTCGGCGCATCCTGCTTCGGCCACAGCCTGCTCGCCCTCGACGAGCGCGGCCGGCCGTTGACCCCGATTCTGTCCTGGCGCGACACGCGGTCAGCCGACGCCGCCGACCTGCTCTTGCGCCGTCTCGACAACACGGCCGTGCATGCACGTACGGGCTGTCAGATCCACACGAGCTACTGGCCGGCGAAGCTGGCGTGGCTGGCGCAGGAAGAGCCGGAGGTGTTCCGCTGCGCGCACCGCTTCGCCTCGTTCTGCGACTACCTCTACGCACAGCTGCTCGGACGAGAGGTCCCTGCGGGTATTTCGATGGCGTCGGCGGCCGGCCTGGTCGACCTTTCTACGCGGACGTGGGACGAGGAGCTGCTCGACACGCTCGGCCTCGACGCCGAGCGCCTACCGGAGATCTCGGATGCGCCGGTCGACGGCTGGTACCCGGCGCTGCTCGACGGCGCCTGTTCCAACTTCGGCGCGGGCTGCGTGACCCGCGGGCGCGCGGCGTTGATGGTCGGCACGTCGGGGGCGATCCGAGTTATCTACGAGACCGAGCAGCCGAAGCCTCGGCCCGCTCTCTTTCTCCACTGGGTCGACGAGACGCGCGTCGTCGAGGGCGGCTCGCTGTCGGACGGCGGGAATCTCTACTACTGGCTGGACGAGACCGTGAAGGATGCGCGCGGCTCGCTTGCCGATCGCGACCCGGACTCGCACGGGCTGATGTTCCTGTCGCTCCTCGGCGGCGAGCGCAGCCCCGGCTGGCACCAGCATGCGAAGGGCGCGGTCCACGGGCTGACGTTCGACACCACACCGCTCGACCTGCGCCAGGCCGGCCTCGAGGGCGTTGCCTTCCGCTTCGCGGAGGTCGCTGACTTGATGCCGGGGATCGAGGAGATCGTCGTCACTGGCGGTGCGCTGCTCAAGGATCCCGACTGGGTGCAGATCATGGCCGACGCGCTCGGGCGACCGGTCACGACGTCCGGCGTCAAGGAGGCGTCGCTGCGCGGCGCGGCCGTCGTCGTGCTCGAGCGGCTGGGCGAGACGCCGGCTCCCGCACCGCTCGGCGCGGTGGTCGAGCCTCGCCCCGACAAGGTCGACGTGTTCCGCGCCGCCCGCGAGCGGCAGCGGCGGCTCTACGAGGTGGTGACTTCCGACCCGACGAGCTGACGCGCCGCAGCTGCGATGTGCTCGGCGTCGATGCCGTACGCGTTCAGGAGCTCCTCCGGCTTGCCGGAGCGCGGCATCTCTCGCACCGCCAGCTTCAGCACCCGCGCGTGCTCGTCTTTCTCGCCGAGCGCGGCTAGCACAGCGTCACCGAGGCCGCCTTCGGGGAAGTGGTCCTCGACGGTGACGATCTTGCCCGTCGCCTCCGCGGCGGCCTGCAGCGTCTCCGCATCGATCGGCTTGATGGAGTAGGCATCGATCACGCGGGCGGTGATGCCGTCTTCCTCGAGCGTGTCGGCCGCCTTGAGCGCCTCGTGGACCGTGATCCCTGTGCCGACGATCGTGACGTCGTCATCGTCCGACGAGCGGACGACACGGCTGCCGCCGACCTCGAATTCTTCGTCCGGCCCGTAGATCACCGGCGTGTTGGGGCGGAGCGTGCGCATGAACACGATGCCCTTCGTGTCCGCCATCGCCACGACGAGTTTGGCGGTCTGATTCGCGTCGCACGGATGCAGCACGACGCTGGAGTGAATCGCCCGCAGCGAGGCGATGTCCTCGAGCGCCATCTGGGAAGGACCGTCTTCCCCGATCGAGACGCCGGCGTGTGACCCTGCGAGACGCAGATCCACGCGGCTGATCGCCGCCATGCGGACGAAGTCGTACGCGCGCGAGAAGAACGCGGCAAAGGTGGAGGCGAATGCGTTCCAGCCGCGTGCGTGCAGGCCGACGGCCGCGGCGACGAGCTGCTGCTCCGCGATGTACATCTCGAAGAAGCGGTCAGGGTGCGCCTGCTTGAAGATCTCGGCGAACGTCGAGTTGCTCACCTCGCCGTCGAGGGCGAC
>JALYLO010000111.1 GCA_030774175.1 Actinomycetota bacterium | reverse complement strand
GCGTGACCGACGGGTTGAAGTGCCCGCCCGAGATGAAGCCGAGCGCCGACACCATCACGGCGATCACGAGCCCGTTCGCGAGCGCGATGTCCGTGAGCGTGCGTGCGAACGCGACGCTGCCCGCCCCCACGAAGATCAGCGCGAAGGTACCGACGAACTCGGCCGCGCCGCGGCGCAGGTAGTCGAACTCCGGCACGGATCAGAGACTAGGACCCGCGTCGGACGGAGCAGTGCACCGTTCCGAAAGTCTCGCGCGCCCTGGCGGCTGCAAAGCTGCGCCGGGCGGTCTCCGCGGTCGCCCCGATAGAACACCGCCGCCAGGGCGAAGCCCGGTGCAACGAGCCCGATCGGCGCGCCGATGCACTGAGAACTCGATCCGCTTCGCCGCCGCGCGCCATGGCCGCTCCCGCCCGACGCCGCCCTCGGCCTCAGCGACGAAGCCCCACTTCGCGAGCGAGCGCAGGTGCTAGCTACTTTTTCGAGAGCCAGCCGTCAAGCAACTGCTGCTCCTTCTCGCGCGCGAGCCCGGCGGGCGGGTCGAGCGGGGCCTCGCCGCCCTGCACCCACTCGAGCGTGTCGCGCACGGTCTCCTCGAGCGGGCGGTGGCGCAGCCCGGCCGCGGTCGCACGCTCGGCCGGGGTCAGCTGCATCGCCCGGTAGGCGGGGTCGCTCAGCCAGAGCGGCAGCTCCATCCACTCGCCAACCTCCTGGGCGACGAGGAACTCCGAGTCGACCCACACGATCTCCGCGTCGGAGCCTGCGACGCGGCGGCACGTCTCGACGACGTCGCCGATCGTGGTCGGCGGGGCGACGGCGTTGAACGTGCCGGCGAGGCGCTGCTCTCCGGCATCGACGATCCACTCGGCCAGGTCGCGCGCGTCGACCACCTGGGCGGGAGCGTCGGGCGGCGCCGGCGCGAGCACGCGCCCGCCCTCTGCGAGTCGCTGCGGCCAGTAGGTGAAGCGACCGGTCGGATCCCAGGGCCCGACGATCAGCCCGGGGCGCGTGATGAGCGCGCCTGGGTGACGCGCGCGCACCACGTCTTCGCAGAGCGCCTTCAGCGCGCCGTACGCCTCGCTGCGGTAGGACTCGGTCTCCTCGGCGAGTTGGGCGACGGGTGCGTCCTCGGCTGCCGGGGTGGAAAGGTCGGCGTAGACCGAGACGGAGGAGACGAAGGTGTAGTGGCCGACCTCCGGGAGGGCCTCGAGCGTCGCCCGGACGATCCGCGGCACGTACCCGCTCGTATCGACGACTGCGTCGAACTCGCGGCCGGCGAGTGCGCCCAGGTCACCGTCGCGGTCGCCGCGCAGCCTCTCGGCCTCCGGAAAGAGCTCGGGCCGCGTCTGGCCCCGGTTGAACATGGTGACGTCGTGGCCGCGACGGAGCGCCGCGTCGACGACGTGGCGCCCGAGAAATTGCGTGCCGCCGAGAACGAGTGTCCGCATGCGCTCAACCTATGCTCTCGCCTGTGGCCGTGATCAGGCATGCGGAGCCGTCCGACCACCCGCGGGTGATCGCGGTCGTCGACGACTGGTGGGGCGGCCGCCCGATGGCGGCGATGCTGCCGAAGCTCTTTTTCGTCCACTTTCGCGAGACGTCGTTCGTCGCCGAGGAGGACGGCGCGCTCGCCGCGTTCCTCTGCGGCTTCCGCTCGCAGACGTACGAGCGGGAGGCCTACGTGCACTTCGTCGGGGTCGACCCCGCGCGCCGCGGCTCCGGGCTCGGTCGCGCGCTTTACGAGCGCTTCTTCGCCGCAGTCACGCCGCGGACGATCGTCCGGGCGGTCACCTCGCCCGTGAACGAGGACTCGGTTGCGTTTCACCGCGCGCTCGGATTCGAGGTCGAGGCGATTCAGGAGGACTACGACGGGCGGGGCGAGGCCCGCGTCCAGCTCGTGAAGAGCATCCCATGAAGGCGCCTCGCTCCCGTCAGGACGCGTTGGGCTACGACGACGTCGGCGACCCGGGCGGCACACCCATCGTGTACCTGCACGGCGGAGGCGACTCGCGCCTCTCGCGCCACCCCGACGACTCGATCTCGGCCGAGCTCGGAGTGCGCCTGGTCGCCGTCGACCGATGTGGCCCGTCGTTGCCTGGCCGCACGCTCCGCTCCTGGGCGGGCGACGTCGTCGCGCTCCTCGACACCCTCGGGATCGAGCGCGCCGGCGTGATCGGCTGGTCTGCCGGCGGCCCGCATGCGCTCGCGGTCGCAG
>JALYLO010000110.1 GCA_030774175.1 Actinomycetota bacterium | reverse complement strand
TGATGAACGGCTTGAAGAGCTCGAGTGCCATCAGCTTCGGCAGGCCGCACTGGTGCAGCTTCAGCGTCGGCCCGGCCACGATCACCGAACGGCCGGAATAGTCGACGCGCTTACCCAGCAGGTTCTGGCGGAACCGGCCCTGCTTGCCCTTCAGCATGTCGCTGAGTGACTTGAGCGGGCGGTTGCCCGGACCGGTGACGGCGCGGCCACGGCGGCCGTTGTCGAACAGCGCGTCGACGGCCTCCTGAAGCATGCGCTTCTCGTTGTTGACGATGATCTCGGGCGCCCCGAGATCGAGCAGCCGCTTGAGGCGGTTGTTCCGGTTGATCACCCGGCGGTAGAGATCGTTCAGGTCCGAGGTCGCGAAGCGGCCACCGTCGAGCTGCACCATCGGGCGCAGCTCCGGCGGGATCACCGGGACGGCCTCGAGGATCATCCACTCGGGGCGGTTCTCCGACTTGATGAACGCGTTGACGACCTTCAGCCGCTTGATCGCGCGCTGCTGCTTCTGGCCCTTGGACGTCTTGATCGTGTCGCGGAGGAAGTTCGCCTCCGCGTTCAGGTCGAGGTCGCGGAGCAGATCGCGGATCGACTCCGCTCCCATGCCGCCGCGGAAGTAGACGCCGAAGCCGTACGGCGAGCCGAAGCGATCCTTCAGCTCGCGGAACAGCTGCTCGTCGTTCACGACCATCTTCGGCTCGAGGTCGCGGAAGAGCTGCCACGTCTGCTCGAGGCGCCGCACGGAATCGACGGCGGCCTCGCGCGTGTCGTCGCGGCGCGACTCGATATCGAGGTACATCTCGCGGACCTTGAGCGCCCACTGCACGAGGGCGTCCAGGTCTTCCTTGCGGATCTTCCCGTCGGTGCGCAGGCAGAGGTCGTTCGTGACCTCGCGGATGTCCTGGCCCTCTTCCCAGGTGTCGACGGCGTCCTTCAGCAGACCGTTGCCCAGGTCGCGCGCCTTCTCCAGGTTCTTCTGGTCGACGCCCGAGACGAGCTTCCCATCGTCGTCCGGGAGCTCCTCGCCCGTCAGCAGGCCGTCCACCACGCGGTGGAGGTGCTTCGTGATCGCGCCCTTCTTGGAGCCGGTCGCCGTGCCGAGCTCCTTCTCGAGCGGCTGGATCGCCGCGAGCATCTGCTCGGCCGCCGTCGCGACCTGCTCGAGCTCGCGCGGGCTGAGCTTGCGGTCGTCGCGGATCGCGGCGTTGCGGACGAGCTCGCGAATCTTCTTCGCGTCCTCGGTGGTGATCTGCGGGACGAGCTCGAGGAAGAGGCCGTTGACGAGCTTGCGAGCATCCTCGAGCGGCGGGAGCACCTGCTCCTCGGCCCAGGTCGCGAGACCGCGGGTCCAGAAGTCATCGTCCTCGTCGAAGCCCTTCTCCTTGCTCTCGGCAAAGAAGGCGCGCCGGCGGGCGAGCCGCTTCTCGAGCTCGGCGAGCTGCTCGTCGCGGTCAACGTAGATGCGCTCGGACTCGGCCTTGACCTTGTCCTCGAGGTCGTTCAGGTCTTTCGCGCGCGCCTCGTTGTCGACGTTCGTGACGATCGACGCGGCGAAGTACAGCACCTTCTCGAGCTCGCGCGGGGCGATGTCGAGCAGGTAGCCGATACGGCTCGGGACGCCCTTGAAGAACCAGATGTGCGAGACCGGGGCCGCGAGGTCGATGTGGCCCATGCGCTCGCGACGCACCTTCTGGCGCGTCACCTCGACGCCGCAGCGCTCGCAGATGATGCCCTTGTACCGGACGCGCTTGTACTTGCCGCAGTAGCACTCCCAGTCCTTTGTCGGACCGAAGATGCGCTCGCAGAACAGGCCGTCGCGCTCGGGCTTCAGCGTGCGGTAGTTGATCGTCTCCGGCTTCGTGACCTCACCCGACGACCAGTCACGGATCTGCTTGCTCGATGCGAGACCGATCCGAATCGCGTCGAATTCATTGATGTCGATCATTGGGTTTCGCCTCCGGCGAAACACCTAGGAAAATCAAGCATCCAGCGTCCCTTCATCCCGTTTTCACTAGCCATTTTGTCTCCGCAAAATGGCCATTAGTCTTCGAGCGGGTCGGCCTCGTCGGCTGCGCCGACGGGCTCGGCCTCGTCCTCGTCCTCGTCAATTGCAAGCTCGATGGCGTCGAGGTCCTCGAGGGATTCGTCGGTCGGGAGCGTCAGCTCGCCGTCGGTGTCGACGCGGTCCTGTCCCTCCTCGGCCTCCTGGGCGGTGGGCTGGCGCGCGGCGGCCCGGAGCGAGCCGGGAGAGAGGTCGATCCCGAGCTCCTCCGCGGCGCGGAGCAGCTCGTCGTCCTCTTCGCGCACCTCGACCTCGCGGCCCTCCTCCGACTCGACGCGGACGTCGAGCGCGAGTGACTGCATCTCCTTCAGCAGCACCTTGAAGGATTCGGGGATCGACGGCTCGGCGATGTTCTCGCCCTTGACGATCGCCTCGTAGGCCTTCACGCGTCCGACGGTGTCGTCGGACTTGATCGTGAGCATCTCCTGGAGGGTGTACGCAGCGCCGTACGCCTCGAGCGCCCACACCTCCATCTCGCCGAAGCGCTGGCCGCCGAATTGGGCCTTGCCCCCCAGCGGCTGCTGCGTCACGAGTGAGTAGGGGCCCGTCGAGCGGGCGTGGATCTTGTCGTCGACGAGGTGGAGCAGCTTCAGGATGTACATGTAGCCGACCGTGATCTCCTGCTCGAACGGCTCACCCGTGCGGCCGCTGAAGAGCCGCACCTTCCCCGAGGCCTGCCGGCCCGGGACGGCCTTCGCGTCGACCTCGAAGGTGATCGGGCTCGATGGGTTCTGTTTCGTCCAGTCGACGAGCGCCTTGTCGACGTCCTCGACCGTGGCGCCGTCGAACACCGGCGTCGCGATCGGGGTTGGCTTCGGCGCGTTGATCACACGGCCCGCAGCCCCGCCCATCGGCAGGACCTCATCGTCGGCGAAGACGCCGTGCGCGGCGGCCCAGCCGAGGTGCGTCTCGAGGATCTGGCCGATGTTCATCCGGCTCGGCACGCCGAGCGGGTTCAGCAGGATGTCGACCGGCCGGCCGTCCTCGAGGAACGGCATGTCGGCCTCCGCGACGATCTTCGAGATGACGCCCTTGTTGCCGTGCCGCCCGGCGAGCTTGTCGCCCTCGGAGATCTTGCGCTTCTTCGCGACGTAGACGCGGACGAGCTCGTTCACGCCCGGGCTGAGATCGTCGCCGCTGTCGCGTGAGAACGTCTTCACGTCGATCACGACGCCGCCCTCGCCGTGCGGGACCTTCAGCGAGGTGTCGCGCACCTCGCGCGCCTTCTCCTTGAAGATCGCCCGGATCAGCTTCTCCTCGGCGGTCAGCTCGGTCTCGCCCTTCGGCGTCACCTTGCCCACGAGCAGGTCACCCGAGCTCACCTCGGCGCCGACGCGGACGATGCCGCGGTCGTCGAGGTTGCGGAGCGACTCCTCAGAGCGGTTCGGAATGTCGCGGGTGATCTCCTCGTCGCCCAGCTTCGTCGAGCGGGCGTCGATCTCGTACTCGTGGATGTGGATCGAGGTGAGCACCTCGTCCTTCACGAGACGCTCGCTGAGCACGATCGCGTCCTCGAAGTTGTAGCCCTCGAAGGGCATGAAGGCCACGAGCAGGTTCGCGCCGAGCGCGAGCTCGCCGTGGTCGGTCGAGGAGCCGTCCGCCAGCACGGCACCGGCGACGACCGTGTCGCCCTGGCGCACGATCGGCTTGTGGTGGATCAGCGTCCCCTGATTCGACCGCATGAACTTCGTCAGGTTGTACTCGTCGCGCGTGCCGCGGCCCTCGATGACGATCCGCTCCGCGTCGATGTCGACCACCGTGCCGGCACTCGTCGCGACGACGACGTCGCCCGAGTCGACTGCGGCGCGGTGCTCGACGCCGGTGCCTACGAGCGGCGCCTGCGTGATCATCAGCGGGACAGCCTGCCGCTGCATGTTCGCACCCATCAGCGCGCGGTTCGCGTCATTGTGCTCGAGGAACGGGATCATGGCCGTCGCGATCGACACGATCTGCGCCGGGGCGACGTCCATGAAGTCGATCTCCTTCGCGCCCGCGATCACGGCCTCGCCCTCGGACGACCGGCAGAGCACCTGCTCGTGCTCGAACTTGCCGTTGCGGTCGACCGGCTCCGACGCTTGTGCGATCGTCCATTGCGCTTCCTCGGCTGCGTCGAGATAGATGATCTCGTCCGTCACCTTGCCGCCCACGACCTTCCGGTACGGCGTCTGGATGAAGCCGAACTGCGAGACCGTCGCCATCGAGGCGAGCGAGCCGATCAGGCCGATGTTCGGGCCTTCAGGCGTCTCGATCGGGCACATGCGGCCGTAGTGGGTCGGGTGCACGTCGCGCACCTCGATTGGCGCGCGCTCCCGCGTCAATCCTCCTGCTCCCAGGGCAGAAAGACGACGCCGGTGCGTGAGCCCGTCCAGCGAGTTCGTCTGCTGCATGAACTGCGACAGCTGCGACGAGCCGAAGAACTCCTTCAGCGCCGCCACGACGGGCCGGATGTTGATGATCGTCTGCGGCGTGATCGTGTCGACGTCCTCGGTGGTCATCCGCTCGCGCACGACGCGCTCCATGCGGTAGAGCCCGACGCGGAACGCCTCCTGGATCAGCTCGCCTGTGGTGCGCAGCCGGCGGTTGCCGAAGTGCTCGTACTCGTCGAGTTCCGAGCGGATCGGGTCGCGGTTCATGCTGATCCCGTCGGCCGCATAGTCCTTCGAGTCGTCGGTGAGGCCGATCGCGTGCGGCATCGCGACGAGCTTCTGGACGAGCGCGAGAATGTCCTGGGTCGTCAGGACGCGCGTGTCGTCTGGCACGTCGACGCCGAGCCGCTGATTCAGCTTGTAGCGTCCGACCTTCGTCAGGTCGTAGCGCTTGGGGTCGAAGAAGAGCGAGCGGAGCAGGTTCCGCGCGTTGTCGAGGGTCGGCGGCTCACCCGGGCGCTGCTTCTTGAAGACCTCGATCAG
>JALYLO010000109.1 GCA_030774175.1 Actinomycetota bacterium | reverse complement strand
CACGGCCAGCCGAAGCGGGTTCGGCATGCCCTTGCGGTTCGTCTTCCCGGCCGCCGCGAGCGAGTACATCGTCGCGATCAGCCGCTCGAACTGGAGAGCCGGGGTCACGGTGCAGGCAAACCGTGCCTCGTCGTCGCCTGCGTTCCAGAACTTGTGTGCCGTGCCGGGCTCGACGACGACGACGTCGCCTGCGCGCAGCTCGACCTTCTCCTTGCCGTGACGCATCCCGACCGTTCCCGCAAGCACCTCAAAGCGCTCGGTCTGGAACGGGTGGAGGTGCGCTGCCGCGACGAAGCCGCCGGGCTGCACGATTGTCTCGAAGACGACGCGCTCACCCTTCGTCTCCGCAGACGTCTCGTGGAAGACGAGCCGCTCGCCGGTGACGGGATTCTCGATCTGATCTCCTGCGTGGAACATCTCGCGACCTCCTCGTAGTTGACATGAGGAGCTTCCCGCGTTGAGCCCAGCGTTTCGTCAGCCGGGAGTGCGATCCGCAATCGGCCGCGAGGCGGATCTGTAGCTCGTCCTCAAGAAGGAGACGCGCCGGGCTGCACGAGCCCGGACTCGTAAGCGAGGACTACCGCTTGCACGCGGTCGCGCAGGCCCAGCTTCATCAGCACGTGCGCAACGTGGGTCTTCACGGTCGTCTCGCTCACGAAGAGGCTCTTCGCGATCTCGGCGTTCGAGAGCCCGCGCGCGATCAGCTGGAGCACCTCGAGCTCGCGCGCCGTCAGGTCGTCGAGCCCGGCCGGTCGCTCGGTCTGCGCCGGTGCCGAGCGAACGAACTCCTCGATCAGCCGCCGCGTAATCGACGGCGCCAACAGCGCGTCGCCGTTTCCCACCGAGCGGATCCCGTCGACGAGCTGCTCCGGCGGCACGTCCTTCAGCAGGAAGCCGCTCGCGCCCGCCCGCAAAGCGTCGTAGACGTACTCGTCCATGTCAAAGGTCGTCAGCATCACGACCTTCGTCTCCGACGCGCCGTTGCTGAGCAGCCGTCGCGTCGCCTCGATCCCGTCGAACTCGGGCATCCGGACATCCATCAACACGACGTCGGGTGCAAGCCGCTGGCCTTCTGCAACCGCCTCGAGCCCATCCGCCGCTTCGCCCACCACTTCGATGTCCTGTTCGGCTTCGAGGATCATCCGGAAGCCCGCCCGGACGAGCGCCTGGTCGTCCACGATCAGGACGCGCAGGCTCATTCCGGTGCGACCGGCAGGCGCGCGCGCAATTCATAGCCGCCGTTTGGCCGCGGCCCCGCTGCGAGCTCCCCGCCGACGACGGCGACCCGCTCGCGCATCCCTACGAGCCCATGCCCCCCGCCGTCGCCCTTGCCGTTGCCGTTGCCGTCGTCGCGCACGACGAGCTCGACGGTGCCGTCGGCGTAGCGGACGTGGACCTCGGCCTGCGTGGCACGCGAGTGCTTGAGGGCGTTCGTGAGCCCCTCCTGCACGAGCCGGTACGCGGTCAGGTCGATGCCCGCTGGCAAGGGCGAGGCGTCGCCCTCGATCGTGAGCCGGGTGGGTAGCCCTGCTTCACGCGTCTGCTCGACCAGTTTCTCCACGTGCTCGAGGCTCGGCTGCGGGACGAGGGCCGGCGCCTCCTCTGCGCGCCGCAGCACGCCGACAAGCCTGCGCATCTCCGCGAGTGCCGCGCGGCCTGTCTCCTCAACCGTGATCAGCGCCTCGCGCTCACGTTCCTGGTCTTCGCGGAGCAGCCTGCGCACCGCGGACGCCTGCACGGTCATCACGCTCACCGAGTGCCCCACGATGTCGTGCAGCTCGCGCGCGATGCGCGCACGCTCCTCCGCAACGGCCGCACGAGCCTCGGCCTCGCGGCCGAGCTCGAGCATCTCGGCACGCTCGATGGCGGTCGCCGCCTTCTTGAGCTGGCTGCCAATCGCGAGGCCCGCGAGCCACACCAAGGAGAACGTGATTGCGATCCACGCGATTTCGCCGTAGCCCTGACGCGGATCGTTGACGACGACGAACGACGCCGCGCCGAGAGCGATGCCGAGCCCGATCGGAGACCGCTCCCGCTCGAAGAGCAGGCCGAACAGGAACGTGGCGGCAAGCACGCCGAGGAAGTTGCCGAGCGTGTACGTGGCGAGCGTGTCGTTCCACAGGGATCCGGCAACGCCGATCGCAAAGACCGCGACGGGGGCGCCGAAAGGGAAGCGGCGCCGGGCGAGGAGGGGCAGCACGAACGCGCCGGCCCAGACGGCCATCAGCCACGTCGTTCCGTGAAGGTGCTGATCCTTGTTCTCGTCCAGCCGGAAGGCGACCTCGACGACCGCGAGGATCGCAACGCTGACGACGCCGAGGTCGAACCAGAACCGCCGCCACAGGTTCCATACGACGTTGATCACGCACTGAAACTAGCCCAAGCCAGCGAGAAGAGCATCGGCCGCGCGGACGACGCTCGAATCCTCCTCGAGGACGACCCCGAATCGGGCGTCCGGCCGACGCTTCCGGGAGCCCGCCGGGAGACGATGGCCGCCTGACCCCGATGAAAGGAATCTCGAAATGAACGCAGCAACCGCGACCGCGCTCAGCGACGAGCGCGTCCTGCACAAGCACGACGCACGGGCCGTTGTCACAGCACGCGACCTCGTCCGCCGCTACGGCGCCGGCGACACTGCCGTGGACGCGCTGCGCGGCGTCTCGCTCGAGATCGCCGCGGGCGAGCTGACTGCCGTGATGGGCCCTTCCGGGTCGGGCAAGTCGACGCTCATGCACATCCTCGCGGGACTCGACAAGCCGTCCGCCGGCTCCGTCGAGATCGCCGGCGAGGAGATCACGTCGATGGGCGACACCGAGCTGACCAAGCTGCGGCGGACGCACATCGGTTTCGTCTTCCAGTTTTTCAACCTCCTGCCGATGCTCAATGCGGAGGAGAACGTCGTTCTGCCGCTGTCGATCGCGGGCACGAAGCCCGACCGCGAGTGGCTGGACGGCCTGCTCGCCGACGTGGGACTCTCCGATCGGCGCTCGCACCGCCCGTCGGAGCTCTCCGGTGGCCAGCAGCAGCGTGTTGCAATCGCGCGCGCGCTCGTCTCACGGCCGACCGTGCTCTTCGCGGACGAGCCGACGGGGAATCTGGACTCGACGACGAGCGGCGAGATCCTCGATTTGCTCCGCGCCTCCGTGAAGTCGCGCGGCCAGACGACCGTGATGGTCACGCATGACCCGCGTGCGGCGACGATCGCCGACCGGATCCTCTTCCTCGCGGACGGCCTGATCGTGCGCGAGCTCGGGCGCTCCACGCAGCAGGACGTCCTTGACGCACTCAAAGAGGTGCAGGCGCTATGAGGCGGGTCGCTCTCAAGGGTCTCGCGTGGCGGAAGATCCGCGGCGTCCTCACGGCGCTCGCGATCGTGCTCGGTGTCTCGATGGTGAGCGGCGCCTTCGTCCTCACCGACACGCTGAAGAAGGCCGCCGACAACCTCGAGGCCGGTTCCTACGCCGGCATCGACGGAATCGTCACCGGCGTCGCGAACTTCCGCGACGACAACAGCTGGCAGAAGACGCCTTCGATCCCGCAGACGTTCGTCGCCAGGGTCGGGCGTGTGCCGCAGGTCGGCACGGCCGTTGGCACGGTTCTCGACCAGGCGAAGCTCGTGAACGCCAAGGGCGACGTGATTGGGAAGCCCCCGAACTTCGCCGTCGGCATCGACGCCACGCGGCAGGGCGCCGATCGCGTCAACCCGCTCACCCTCGACTCCGGACGCTGGGCAACGCGGCCGGGCGAGGTCGCGATCGACGCAGGGACCGCGAGGCACGAGCACCTGAAGGTCGGTGACTCGGTCGGCGTCGTCGCGAGCGGCCCGCTGCGCAAGTTCACGATCGTCGGGCTCGTGAAGTACGGGAACGTCGACTCGCTCGGCGCGGCCACCGTCGCGGCCTTCGATCTGGACACGGCTCAGAAGCTCTTCGACAAGCGAGGCGAGGTCGACCAGGTCTCGCTCGCGGGCCGGTCCGGAGTCGCGCCTGCGGTCGCGCGTGCCGCCGTTGCCCACGAGCTCGCGGGGACGCCGACGAAGGTGCAGACCGCGGCAGCCGCGGATCCATTCGACTTCAAAGGCCTCAAGAGCTTCGTCACATTCATCAAGGTCTTCCTGCTTGCGTTCGCGGGGATCGCGCTCTTCGTCGGCGCGTTCATCATCTTCAACACGTTCGCGATCACCGTCGCGCAGCGGACGCGAGAGTTCGCGTTGCTGCGCACGATCGGGGCGTCGCGCCGACAGGTTCTCCGCTCCGTCGTGCTCGAGGCGTTCGTGATCGGTCTCGCTGCGACGATCGTCGGTGCCGGGCTCGGCGTGCTGATCGCGAAGTTCCTGAACGCCGTCATGAAGGCTTCAGGGATCGACCTGCCGCAGGCGGGAATGGTCTTCGCGCTCCGTACCGTGCTCGTGAGCCTGCTCGTGGGCGTTGCCGTCACCGTCGTGGCCGGCCTCATCCCGGCCTTGCGCGCGACTCGAGTGCCGCCCGTTGCGGTGCTTCGCGAGGGCTCGACGATGCCGAAGTCGCGCATGTCGCCCGCGACGCCGTTCATCGCGCTCGGCGCGGCGTTCGGCGGCTTCGCGCTGCTGCTGTACGGGATGTTCGGGCACGGCGGCGGCGCGTTCGTGCACGTGCTCGCGTCCGCGGCCGGAACGCTCGCGATGTTCATCGGCGTGGCGCTGCTCGCGCCGCGCCTCGTTCGACCGATTGCCTGGGTAGTCGGCGCGCCGGCGGCTCGCTTCGCAGGTGCACCCGGCCGTCTCGCACGCGAGAACGCAACGCGCAACCCCGGCCGTACGGCCGTGACAGCCTCCGCACTGATGATCGGGCTCGCGCTCGTCACGTTCGTGACCGTGCTCGCCGAGGGCATCCGCAGCTCGTGGGGATCGACGGTGAGGAAGCAGGTCTCCGCGGACTACATCCTTACGACGACCTCCGGCTGGGACTCGTTCTCCCCAGGCGCCTCGGTCGCGATCGAGCGTACGCCTGGTGTGGAGGCTGTGTCGAGCGTCCGGAGCGCGCCGGTGAAGCTCGGCGACTCGCAGACATCCGTCTCAGGCCTCGACACGGCGACGATGGGCCGTTTCTTCCACTTCACGTGGGTCGACGGCTCGAACGCAACGCTGGCGAAGCTCGGAGGCGACGGGGCGATCGTCCTCAAGAACTTCGCGAAGGACCATCACCTGCAGGTCGGCGATCCGTTCTTCGTCGAGACGGCGAACGGGACCCCAGCGACCTTCTTCGTTCGCGGCATCCACAAGCCGGCTGGTCTCGACTCGCTGCTCGGCAGCGTTGCGATCTCGAACAGGGCGTACGACGCGCTCTTCCCGCATCCGAGGAACACGATGGCGTTCGTCGCGACGAGCGAAGGCGCGCCGCGGGCGTCGCTCGAGTCCGCGCTCAACCGCTATCCCGACGTGACGCTGAACACCGAGTCGGAGTTCGTGAAGGACCAGAACGCCTGGATCGACCAGATGCTCAAGGTCCTGTACGTCCTGCTCGGCCTCTCCGTGCTCGTCAGCTTCTTCGGCATCGTCAACACGCTCGTGCTCTCGATCGTGGAACGGACTCGCGAGCTCGGCTCTCTCCGCGCGGTCGGCATGACGCGGCGTCAACTTCGGCGGATGATCCGGCACGAGAGCGTGATCACGGCGCTGATCGGCGCGACCATGGGCTTCGTGCTCGGAATCGGGCTCGCCGCGCTCGTCATTCGGCGGCTGTCCGACTACTCGGTCTCGACCGGAGGCGACGGCATGCATCTCGCGCTGCCGCTCGTGACGCTCGCGGCCTTCGCACTCGCCGCGGTCGCGGCCGGCGTCCTGGCAGCCGTCCTGCCTGCTCGGCGAGCAGGCAAGCTGCACGTGCTCGAAGCGCTGCAATACGAGTAGTGAACGCCTCACGGGGCGGCCCGCCGACCCGGGCCGCCCCTTGTCCCTGCCGCCAAGAGGGCTACGATCCGAGCGTGACCGAGCAGACCGTGGGGCCCTCGGTCGAGGGCCTCCTCCGTGAGCAGCAGGAGGAGGTCGCGCGCCTGGGGATGTTGGTCGAAGCGGCCGGGCGGCTACTCGGCACGCTGGACCTCGACGCAGTTCTCCCCGACGTCCTGGCGCTCGCCCAGGCGACGCTCGAGGCGGATGCCTACGCAATCTGGCGGCGCGACCCGGTCGACGAGAGGTGGTCGCTGCAGACGAGCTCGGGACTCTCCGACGCCTACC
>JALYLO010000108.1 GCA_030774175.1 Actinomycetota bacterium | reverse complement strand
GCCGTCGCCTTCGGGCTTTGGGCCGCGTCACTCGACCACTCTCTGGCCGGCGAGCGCGCCGCCCTGCGCATCCTCGGCGATCCCCAGGCGCGGCACATCCCGCTGACCCAGGTGCGCGGCGCACTCGTCGTGGCTCCGTCGGGCGAGGCGGCGCTGGCAGCCGACCTGCCGGCCCTGCCGCGAGGCAAGGTCTACGAGGCGTGGGTGATCGACACCAGCACGGTGCGGCGCGCAGGCACGTTCACAGGGCGACGGACGACGTTGACGGCGCGCGTCCCACACGGTGCAACCGTGAAGGTGACGATCGAGCGCGCGGGCGGTGTCGACTTCCCGACGTCGCGCCCGCTGCTCAGTGCACGCGCGTGATCGAGCGCGATGCGTGCGTTACATCGACACTCGAGCATTGACGTCGCCGTCAGTTCGCATACCGTGTGTCGAGTGGCACGGACACGTGACCGACGCGCGCGTTTTCCTTTCCAGCAACGTGCGGACGATCGATGTCGTACGGTTGCACGTTAGAAGGCTAACGTGGTAGGGAATCGTGCACGCGCAATCGACGCAGGAGGTCTATCGATGACCCAAGAGGATTGGAGCGGGACCGGCGCAGGGGACGACTCGTCCGACGTCGGCTCGTCGAGCATCACGTGGGGCGACTCCGCCATCGGCGAAGCATCGAACTCGGACGACAGTGAGGCCGCGCCCGCCATTCCGGCGACGACGCGGTCTTCGTCACGTTCGGGCTCGCGCAGTTCCGGCCGGAGCACGTCTCGGAGCTCGAGCTCCCGCTCGGGGTCTTCCAAGAGCTCGTCGAAGAAGCGCTCGTCGTCTTCGAAGAAGAAGGCGGCGCCTCGCAAGAAGGCCGCGGCGCGCAAGAGCACCGCGAAGAAGGGCACGGCTCGCAAAGCGACGGCTCGGAAGACCACCGCGAAGAAGAGCACCGCTCGGAAGAGCACCGCGAAGAAGAGCACCGCTCGGAAGAGCACCGCGAAGAAGAGCACCGCTCGGAAGAGCACTGCTCGGAAGAGTACTGCTCGGAAGAGCACTGCTCGGAAGAGCACTGCGAAGAAGAGCACCGCTCGGAAGAGCACCGCGAAGAAGGGCACGGCTCGGAAGAAGAGCACTGTTCGCAAGAAGAGCACGGCTCGCAAGTCGGCCCCCCGGAAGGCCGGTGCTCGCAAGAGCACGGCGAAGAAGAGCACCGCGAAGAAGAGCACCGCCCGCAAGAGCACTGCTCGCAAGAGCGGTACTCGCAAGGCGGCCTCGCGCTCGCGAACGGCTACCCGGCGCAAGTGATCAGCCCGGCGCCCGGGCTCCGCGGGATGCGGAGCCCGGGCGTCGGTTTCCGTTTCGGCACCTGCGACCGCGTCGATACTCTTCGCCGCTCATGCAGCCGAAGACGCTCGACCACGTCGCCTTCTGGGTCGCCGACCGCGACCCGATCGCCGCATTCTGCGAGCGGCACCTCGGCATGCACGTGATTGACCGTCAGGACGCGTTCACGTTGCTCGGGAGCGACGCCCGGCGCGGCAAGCTCACTCTCTTCGACGCCGAGGGGCCGCGCGAGGCGGGCGCGTTCGGCCATGTGGGGCTGCGCGTCTCCGACCTTGCCGCCGCCCGCGCAGCCCTGCCGGACGGGACCCCCGAGGTCTTCGATGTCGGGGAGGGCATTCGTGTGACGCTCGTCGAGGCCGAGACCGACGTCGAGTACGACCTCGATCACGTCGCGCTCCGGTCGAGCGACCCCGAGGCCACCGCAGCGACCTACGAGCGCTACGGCTTCGAGGCGGCGGGCCCTGCCCGAGTGGCGGTCGGGGGAGCACACGTCGAGCTGCACGCCGGCGAACCGGGCGCGCCCGAGCGGCCGTTGCTGAACCACCTTGCCGTGCTCGTCGACTCGGCCGACGAGGTGGTCGCCGACGCGGCCGATCTCGGGATCGAGGTCGAGTCGATCGTCGACGCCGCGAACACGTACGCCGCGTTCCTCTGGGGCCCTGAGCGCGTGCGGATCGAATACGTCGAGCACAAGCCCACGTTCTCGCTCACGTGATCCTCGTCGCAGGCGCCGGGATGGCGGGCCTCGTCGCCGCCGCCCGTCTCCGCGAGCTCGGCCGCGACGTCGTCGTGCGCGAGAAGGGCACGCGCGTCGGCGGCTCGATGCTGCTCTCGTCGTGCGTGATCTGGCGCCACCGGAGCTGGGAAGACTTCCGGCGCGAATGCCCCGCGGGTGACGAGCGCCTCCAGCGGTTGATCTGGGACCGCCTCGACGAGGCGCTCGCATGGCTCGAGTCGCTCGGCGCGCCGGTCGTCTGGGAGGAGACCGGCAACCCACGCACCATCGGCAAGCGCTTCGACCCGAAGGCGCTGACGGCGACGCTCGCCGCCCGTGCCGGTGAGATCGAGCTGCGCGTGGACGGATGCTCGGGCGACGCGACGATCCTCTGTACGGGTGGGTTCGCCGCCTCCTCTGATCTCGTCACGCGCTACATCGGGCCCGCGGCGTCTCTGCGGCTGCGCGCGAGCCCTTGGTCGGAAGGGGACGGGCTCTGCCTGGCACTCGACCGCGGCGCAGCACTTTCTGGCGGCATGCGCGAGTTCTACGGCCGCAACATGCCGGACACGCCGTGGGACGAGACCCAGCTCGTCTCGCTCTCCCAGCTTTACGGCCGGTTCGCGCGGGTGTTCGACGAGGACGGCATCGAGTTCTTCGAGCGCGAAGACGTGTCGTGGTCCGAGACGAATCTCGTGCAGGCGACGGCCCGCCGCCGCGACGCCAAGGCGTACTACGTGCTCGACGGCGAGGGACTCCGGCAGCGGGTGCGCGATCGCACCGTCGCCGAACTGGTGGAGACGGCGCCGCCGGAAGCCCGCGTGCCGTTCGCCGATCTGCCGTTCGACCCACCGCCAGGCGCGGTCGCCGCGGTGCGCGTGGTCGCGTCGATCACGCACACGATCGGCGGCCTCGGCGTCGACGAGCGCGGCCGGGTGCTCGGCGGCGACGGATCGGCGCTCGAGGGGCTGTACGCCGCGGGCGTCGACGCCGGCGGCGTTGCGACCGGGGGCTACTCGAGCGGGCTCGCGCAGGCGCTCGTCCTTGGGCTCGCGGCCGCCGAGGACGTTGCGAGCTGAGGATCAGGCGCCGATCGAGAAGGCGCACGGGCGGCTGTCGCCGGGCAGCGGCGAGACGCCGATCTTCGAGACCACGAGCTTCAGCTCGCCCTCCTCGAACTCGTGCCCGACCTGCGGCAGTTCGCCCGGCTCCTCGCGCAGCGTGTAGCCGGCGGGTGACCAGACGAAAAGGAGATGCGTGTCGCCGTCGGCCATCGGGCGCAACCCTATCTAGCGCCGCGTCGCGTACGACGGCAGGGTGACCTTGACCTGCGTCCCCCCGTCATCGGCGGCGACCTCGATCGACCCGTGTAGCTGCTTGACGCGCTGCTCGACCGACTCCAACGAGCGGAGCCGCCGCTCGGGCTCGGCGTCGTCGGCGATGACCGTCTCGACGCCGCCGTCGGAGGTGCGGGCGATGCGCACCTGGATCCGCGTCGGCGGACCCCGCCGAACTGCCTGGTCGAAGAGCTCACGGATGATCGTGTAGAGGGCGACCTGCGCGGTCTCGCCGAGACGTTCCGCCTCGTCGATGGCGAGATCGATCCGCAGTGAGTGCGCCTCGCCGACCTGCTCGGCGAGCGCCTCGACGGCTGGGCCGAAGCCCTGGTCGCGCAAGACGACGGGCTCGAGGGCGAACGAGAGGTCGCGCAGCTCTCGAATCGTGCTGCGCTGACGCTCGAGCGCGGAGGTGAGCACACGCATCGCATCATCGAGGTTGCCGGTCGTGACCGAGTAGAGCGCTGCGTCGAGCATCAGCGCGATCCCCGCCAGGTTCTGCACCGGACCGTCGTGCAGGAAGAGGGCGATGCGCCGCCGCTCGTCCTGCTCGGCCGCGATCAGACGGTCGAGCGGCTCCGAGTCGCCCACGTTGCGTGTCCTTAGTCGATGATCGCTTCGCGGAGCGCGATGGCGACTGCGTGCGTGCGTGTGTCGGCCTCGAGCTTGGTGAGGATGTGGCGGACGTGGCTCTTGACCGTCTCCTGCGAGATGAAGAGCCGTCCCGCAGCGTCGGCATTCGACATGCCGTCCGCGAGCAGCTGGAGGATCTCCCGCTCCCGGCTCGTGAGCATGTCGGTCTGGTCCTTCCCGGAGAGGAAGGCAGGCATCAGGGCCGGGTCGACGTAGCCCTCGCCACCTGCGACCTTCTCGATCGCGCGCACGAGGGTCTGGTGCGGCGCCTCCTTCAGGATGTAGCCCTTCGCGCCCGACTCGAGCCCCCGGCCGAGCAGCGACCGTTCCGAGTACGCGGTGAAGATCAAGACCTTCGAGCCCGGCACCTTCTCGGTCAGCAGCTTGGTGGCCTCGAGCCCGTCCATGCCGGGCATCCGGACGTCCATGATCACGACGTCGGGCTTGCGCCGCTGCGCCATCTCGACCGCCGACGCGCCGTCGGAGGCCTCGCCGACCACCCGGATATGAGGGGCTCTCGAGAGTGAGAGCCGCAGGCCCTCACGCACCACTTCGTGGTCGTCGACGATCAGCGTCGTGATCTCGTCTGCCATCGGCCGCACGATTGTACGCTCAAAGGAACGAGAGTTGTTCGGAACGAGCCGGGGGGCGCGGTTTGGCCGGTCGCCGGTCGCGGATCCCGTGCTCGCGGGCGAGCCTGCGGACGAGATCGCGCGCAGGCTCCGCGGCCCCGCGGGGGAGGTAGGCGCCGCGGGCGTAGAGCTCCTCGTAGTCGGGCAGCAGCTCCGGCCAGTCTCGTGCCAGGCACTCGAGGAAGTGCTCGCGGGTTCCCGGCCGGAGAAAGAGCAGGTTGGCCCAGATGCCGCAGGCGCCCGCCTCGCGCGCGGCGGCGACGACTCGCTCGATCTGGCGAGGGTGGTCGGAGAGGCCGGGCAGGAGGGGCGCCAGGCCCACCGAGGCGTGCACGCCGGCATCGACGAGCGTCTTCAGTGCCCGCAGGCGCTGCCGCGGCGGTGCCGTCCCCGGCTCGGTGGTGCGCCAGACGTCGTCGTCGACCGTCGGCACGGAGAACGTGACGCCGACCGTCGCCACCCGCGATGCCGCGGCGAGGAGCTCGGCGTCGCGGACGATCAGCGGCCCGCGCGTGATGATCGAGAACGGATTCGCGGCGTCGCGCAGCACCTCGATGCACGCGCGCGTGAGGCGGTAGCGACCCTCGGCGGGCTGGTAAGGGTCGGTGGCGGCGCCGATCGCAACCGTCCCGCCGTCCCAGCTTCGCCGCTGGAGCTCGCGGCGGAGCACCTCGGCGACGTTCACCTTCACCCTGATCGACGAGCCGTACCGGTCGTCGGAGGGCCGGTCGGCGCGTTTCTCGAAGGCACGTACATAACAGAACGTGCAACGGTGGACGCAGCCCATGTAGGGATTCAGCGACCACTCGAACGGCATTCCCTTGACGCGGTTCACCGCCGCCTTGCACGGCTCTTCGCGGTACTCGGCGCGCACGCCCGTATTATACGAACAACCGTTCGTGTCGTCGGGTCGATGGGTATACTCGGCCCTCTGATTCGCGTGGACGACGATCTGCCGCCCAGTACGCGCGCGCCTTCGGGGCGCGAGTGACCTTCATCTTCGAGTTGATGGCCCTGGCGGGCCTCATCCTCCTGAACGCGTTCTTCGTGGCGGCCGAGTACGGCCTCGTCACGTCGCGCCGAACGCGCATCATGGAGCTCGAGCACCAGGGCAACCGCCGGGCCCGCGCCGTGCTGAGGATCACGGCGGACCCGCCGCGCTTCATCGCGGCGATGCAGCTCGGGGTGACCCTCACCTCGCTCGGTATCGGTGCGCTCGGCGAGAGCGTTCTGGCCCGGCAGTTCGAGGCGTGGATCGCGACGATCGCCGCGGTCCTGCTCGCCTTCTTGATCATCACGTTCATGCACGTCGTCGTCGGCGAGCTCGTCCCCAAGGGAATCGCGCTCAGCTATTCGGAGCGCGTCTCGCTGCTCGTCTCGGCTCCGGTTCGCGGCTTTTTCGTCGTGTTCAAGCCCCTGATCTGGATCCTGCAACGCTCGAGCGAGGCCGCCCAGCGGACACTCGGCATCGATGCG
>JALYLO010000107.1 GCA_030774175.1 Actinomycetota bacterium | reverse complement strand
CGTTGATCGTCCCGAAGAGCGCGACGTTGCTCAGGATCGACAAGCCCCAACCGGCAACCTGCTCGGCAAGCTAAACGCGCTTGGGGGAGAAGGGAGCAGAAATCCCTTTCTCCCCCAACGGCCGCTGTTTCGGGGGACTGTGAGACTCGGCGGGTCGGTCCGTCTGGGGCCGTCGCCAGCCTGGTGTCTCCGTGCCGCGACTCTTCGGGTGACTGGCTGCCGTGTGCGTGCCTTGGGAATGATCCGTCCTCGTGTGCACGGCGGCGCCGGTCTGGCGCCCGCTGTTGGCTTGATCAGGAGCTTGTCCGCCTTGTGGGCGTGACTTTTTACAGTCCTGCCGCTGCGGTTTCCGTGCACTCAGACCCCACCAGACGCGCAAGCGGAGCACGCTCGCCGCTCGCCCGTTCGGCGCCGGACTCGAGGTTGTCCCGTAGCTCGTAGAACTTCGTAGGTCGGCGGTCCCTCCTGCCCGTCCGTTCCGCTTGGGAGCGTGGCGGGTGATCCGTCGAAGATCGAAAGGAGGAACCGCCGTGAAGAGCAACGTATCGCTCGCGCAGGCGAGCGCGGAAGAGGTCGTGCTGCCGGCGCGCGTGCAGGAGGCGCTGGGGCAGCTGGTCGGCTCGGCGAAGGAGGGGCTGCTCGCGTTGAGCGTCGGCGTCGGCCTGGGCGTGTTGGCCGAGTTGCTGGAAGAGGAAGTGGTCGAGGTCGTCGGCGCGAAGGGCAAGCACAACGCTGATCGGGTCGCGCTGCGGCACGGGCACGAGTCGGGCGAGGTGACGCTCGGCGGCCGGCGCGTCCAGGTCGAGCGGCCGCGGGTGCGGAGCGAAGACGGCCGCGTGGAGGTGCGGCTGCGCACCTACGAGCACTTCGCCGACCGCGATCTGCTCTCGCGGGTCGTGCTCGAGCGGATGCTCGCCGGTGTCTCGACCCGCCGCTACCGGCGCACCGCCGAGCCGGTCGGCGGCGAGGTCGAGCAGACGGCGCGGTCGACGTCGCGCTCGGCGGTCTCGCGGAGCTTCGTCGAGCGCACCCGCCGCTCGCTGGCCGAGCTGATGAGCCGCCGCCTCGACGATGTGCGCCTGGCGGTGCTGATGCTGGACGGGCTCGAGCTGCAGGGGCGCACGAACATCGTCGCGCTCGGGATCACGACCGAGGGCCTCAAGATCCCGCTCGGGCTCTGGGAAGGCTCGACTGAGAACGCGACCGTCGCGACCGCGCTGCTGGCCGACCTGGTCGAGCGCGGCCTCGACCCCGAACAGGGGATCCTGTTCGTGATCGACGGCGCCAAGGCGCTGCGGAAGGCGATCCGCGCCGTCTTCGGCGAGGCACCCGTCCAGCGGTGCGTGCGGCACAAAGAACGCAACGTGACCGACCACCTGCCCGAGCGCGAGCGGCCGTTGGTCAAGCAGCGGCTGCGCCGAGCGTGGGCGCTCGACGATCACGATCGAGCGCTCGACCAGCTGCGTCTGCTCGCGGGTGAGCTCGAGCACGCATACCCCGGCGCCGCCGGCTCGCTCCGTGAAGGGATGGAGGAGACGCTGACGCTCACCCGGCTCGGCGTCAGCGGCTCGCTGAAGCGCACGCTGGAGTCGACCAACCCCTGCGAATCGATGCTCGAGATCGTCCGCCGCACCCAACGCAACGTGAAGCGCTGGTCCTCCGGCGAGATGGCGCTGCGCTGGACCGCCGCCGGCATGCTCGAAGCCGAACGGCAGTTTCGACGCATCATCGGCTACCGCGATCTCGCCACCCTCGTCGTCGCGATCGAACGCGACGCCGACCGACGCCGCACAACTCACACCACGACCAACGAGGAGGCCGCTATCGTCGCAGTCGTCTAACCGATCACACTGGGACCGCCGTCACGAAAATCCACGACGAGCGGGACATCCTCTCAAGCGCGGCGCCCACCGCTCAGTCCGCGACCTCGTCGCGTCGATCCGAACCTGGATCGCCAACTGGAACGACGACCCCAAACCGTTCGTCTGGCACAAGACCGCCGACCAGATCCTCGACAGCCTCGCCGCCTACTGCCAGCGGATCAACGACTCAGGTCACTAGGCCGAGACGCGAGGATGTCTGCTACCGGCCCGAACCGGACTTCGTCATTGCGCGCGAGATCGACGCCCCGTCGCCAATGGTTCTTACAGCTTGCTCGCTCATCCCGTCTTTTCAAGACCGCCGACTAGGACCAGCGAGATTGCGGCCTCAGCCCGCGGCGCGTCCAGGGTGCAAGGTTGCAGGTCGGCGGCACGGCACGCGGCACCGCCCCGGCACGGGATGACGGCTGAACCGACATCAATCAATTCCTGTCATTCACAGAGTTCCTCTACGAGGACGATACCGTCGCGGACAAGGCAGATCCAGCGCGCCACCGTTTCGGCGCGCCGGCTCTGCTTCGCGCGCCCCTCGCCCGGATGGTGCCGGCCGCGCAGCGTCATCGTCGACGCGGACGTGCTCGGACCGCAGCTGCGAGTCGCGCCGGTTGCGGGACATGCCAGTGTTCGCCATGCCCGGCATGCCGCAGTATCCATCGCACGGCGTGGTAGGGGCGAAGCATCTGAACGTACGGCAGGCGGCGACGAACTCCCCCACGTGCAGGGGCCGCCTCGGCCAATTCGAGGCACCAGTCGACGATGCGATGGAAGGATGTCGTCTCCGAGAACCAGTCCAGCCAGGCGAGGCGCGCCGCTTCACCCATCGAGACAGCCTCCGACTGCCGTTCCTCCAGCAGCGCTGGGAGCGCTTCGAGCTCACCTTCGCCGACTCGCACGCTGAAGGACTGCCAGTCGGGCCCAACCGGCGGAACCCATTGATCCGAGATGATCACCGGCACGCGGCCAAGCATCATCGTCTCGAACAACCTGAAGGTCGAGGTCCCGCCGCCGCGTGGGCAGAGGACGAAGGCGCTCCGCGCGATGCTCTCGGCATGCCGGCGCGTGTATCCAGTCGGCTCTAGCTCCGCGCCCTCGAACGCGGTGTCGATGATGAGGCCGTCCGGGTGCCTGACCTGGAGCAGCCGGCGACGGACTGAATGAGTCGTGCTCGAACCGATGAATGAAAAGAGGTATGAGCGAGAGCCGGTGGCAGCCTCGTGGCGCAGGTCCGCCGTCTCCCGAATGCCGAGATACATCCCGGACCGTGTCCAGCTCGGCCAGTACCACGAGCGCTCGACCGAGGCGTAGACACCGGGGAGAAACGGCACGATCCGGTCGGTCGAGCTGAAGAGGTAGCTCTTCGAGCGAAAGGCCGTGTAGACGGGATGGCGACGAACGAGCTCGAAGTACGGCCCAGCATCGGTGCTGCTCTCAACGAACAGGACGAGGTCGCTGGCCTCGGGATCGTCGATCAGCCGGTGAACGTTGAATCGGTCGGCGCTCGCCAGTTCTCGCATCTTCTCGAGTTCGGCGTGGGCATGCGGCCGACTACTCAGGTGGCGCGAGGCAGCCGAGAGGAGATAAACGCTCGCCAAACGGATCCTTGCTAGATCGTTGGCTCTAGATGGAGATCGGGCACCAGTCGACTGATCATACTGTCGGTTCAGTCACACTCACGCCATCGAGGTAGCTCTCGCATCCGTCGCCCCCGGGAGCCAGCGCGGTCGCGCTGGCTTGTCGGCGACCGTCAGCTACCGCAACGGTGCCTCGACACCACCGAGCGGACCGCACGCCAAAGGGCCAGAGGTTCATCGCGGTGATGAGCCAGCGCCACTGGCTTCGCTGAGTCCTGAGTTCGCCGCGCAGACAACGACGGCATCCGCACGTATCCCGCCTCGTTCGCCATTCAGGCAACGCCCCATCCCGCGCTCATCCCGCAGGAGGTCGCCGGAAACCCCCGCCGGCACCCGCGAATCCCCGCAAGGCCAAGCTCGAAAGACCCTGCTCGCGGAGCGAATCCACGCCTATACCCGCTCAGCCCGCAAGCGCCAAGACCGGCCTGTCACGCCGGAGGTCGCGGGTTCGAGTCCCGTCGCTCCCGTGCTTCAAAGTGCCTGCAAATAGGCACTTAGTATTGTCCAGCTGGGCGCGCTGGGTCACGTCTCGTCAAGTGGTGTACGGCGCTGAGCGCGTCATCCTCGCTTGACGCTTACTCGGCTGCGGCGATCGCCATCACCTCCTCGGGCTCGTCGACCGGATCGGTGAGCGCTTTCGCGATCGACTCGGCGCTCATGTAGCGGCGGGCGACCGCCCACTCGTCGTTCTGTTCGGCGAGTACCGCGCCGACCAAGCGGACGATCGAGGGGCGGTCGGGGAAGATGCCGACGACGTCGGTGCGGCGGCGGATTTCTTTGTTCAGCCGCTCGAGCGAGTTGTTGCTCCAGAGCTGGCGCCAGTGCTCTTTCGGGAAGCCGGTGAAGGCGAGCAGCTCGGGACCGGCCTCGTCGA
>JALYLO010000106.1 GCA_030774175.1 Actinomycetota bacterium | reverse complement strand
CCTCGCAACCGTGCTCTTCACCGACATCGTCGGTTCCACAGCCGTTGCTGCCGAACTCGGGGACCGCCGTTGGCGCGAACTGCTCGAACGGCACCACGCGACCGTTCGGACTGAGCTCGTCCGCTATCGCGGCCTGGAGATCGACACCGCAGGAGACGGGTTCTTCGCACGCTTCGACGGCCCCGCACGAGCCATTCGCTGTGCCCGCGCAATCCGCGACGGAGTCGGTGAGCTGGGCATCGAGATCCGCTCCGGTGTCCACACCGGCGAATGTCAGGTGTTCCAGGACAAAGTCGCCGGGATCGCTGTCTCGATCGGCGCACGTGTCGCAGCGAGGGCGGCTCCGGGTGAGGTACTCGTCTCGCAAACCGTCCGTGACCTTGTCGCCGGCTCCGGGCTGTTCTTCGAGGCACGCGGCGTTGCCGAGTTGAAGGGGGTTCCAGGCGAGTGGGGTCTCTACGCACTCGCGGAGTCCGGTCCCGTCCTCCTTCCACCCGGCGTTGTATCCCGAGACGCGCCGCGAAGCTAATGCGCGTCTGGTGTCATTCCGGAACTCAATGTCAGGACACCCGCGCACAAGACGCCGCATGGGCAGGAGTTCATCGTCCTTACGAGCCGCCGTCTCTGGCATACCGACGCGCGACCTTGAAGCGACCTCCACACACTTTCGCCATGTGGTTCGGATTGTGACCGGCTGGGAGCATCCGTGTTGTAAAACGAAATCCCGCGCAGGCGCTGAACTGGAGTCGCTATTGGACTGAGATGAACGCCTCGACTTTGTCGAGGCTCGTCGTGAGTGCCGTATCTGCTCACTCACCGACGCCTACGGTCTCTGCCGTGACGTGCGGCTCCGCGAGCGACGCCCAGGCTGGGTCGCGGCGGAGAACGGCGACATATTGGTACGCGAAGAGCGACGGCCAGACGGCACGCCCAGCTCGGTCGAGGCGCTGCAGCGCCACGCGCAGCCGATGCCGACTAGCAGGATCACCGTCGAGGCCCAGCACTTCGAGCGGCAGGCCTGTCAGCCGGGACTCCTCTGCCCGCCAGCCGGCCCGGGCTGCCATCCTGACGAAGCTGCGCCAGGTGAAGAATCGCAGATGCGTCGCGTCGAGGATCCCGCGCCGATCGTAGTCAAATCGCCCAAGACCGATGCGAACCCGCGGGTACCAGTGGCCGATGTTCGGCACGCTCGCGACCAGAATCGAGTCCGCGCAGCAGACCTCGTGCAATTCGCGGAGGAGGCGGGCCGGTTCGCGCAGGTGCTCGAGGACGTCCAAGGCCAGGACGAGGTCGAACGGTCCCCTTTCCACTACTTCGACCGGCAGGCCAGCGTCGAGGTCAGCCACGACGAGCCGGTCAAGGTGCTCCTCGCTTCCCGCCGGCGGCATCACATCGACGCCGACGACGACGTGGCCGCATGCGCGCAAGCGCGCCGCGAAGAGCCCGCCCGCGCAGCCCAAATCCAGGACTCGTCCGGGCGGAAGTTCGAGCTCGCCCAAGACGTCGAGAACAACGCGATGGCTTGCGTCCGGTCCATCCTTCCACCCGTACGCGCTCGACCAGCGGGCCAGATGGGACGCACCGAAGCCCAGCCGCGCCAGCCGGTAGCGCACGACGTCGAGGCACACGTCCCTGGCATAGACAAGGCCGTTCACTCGGCAGATTTCGTCGCCGTAATAGGTCGGAATCGGCACCTCGGTGATCCGCGCGCCCGAGTCGAAGAGCTGCAGTAGCACCTCGGTGTCGAAGTCGAAACCGTCGCTGTTCTCCTCGAACGGCACCCTCGTCATCGCCGCGAGCCCGAACGCGCGGTAGCCCGAGTGCCACTCAGACAAGCTCAAGCCCGACACGCGGTTCTGGAACCGGGACAGGATCTTGTTTCCGATGTACTTGTAGAGGGGCATCCCGCCGCCGAGGGCGCCGCCCGGGACGAGCATCCTCGACCCGAGCACGACGTCCGCCCGCGCCTCGACGAGCGGAGCGAGGATCTGTGGCAGCACCTCGGGTGCGTACTGGCCGTCGCCGTGGAGGAGCACGACGATGTCGATCCCGCGATCAGCCAGCCAGCGGTAGCCGAACTTCTGATTCCCGCCGTAGCCGAGGTTTCGGCGTTGGCGCACGACGGTGAGGGGAAGCGCGTCGTGAGTGCGCTGATACTCGAGCGCGGCCTCGTAAGTACGGTCGGTCGAGTAGTCGTCGCTGACGAGCACGACGTCGATCGAGTCGCGCAAGGAATCGGGAATCCTGTCGAGCACCTCGACCAGCGTCGAGACCGCGTTGTAGGCCACGACGAGGATGCCGATGCGGGCGTGGCTCACGTTCGAAGATCGTAACCCTCGTCCACGGTCTTCAAGCTCCAGCGCCGCACCGGGCCGGCCGCCTCCGTCGAACCGGCGTTCCCGCTGCGCAGAAACCGCAGGCCCAAGAATCCTACCGCTGCCAGGAGCACCCAGCTGAGCACCATCAGCACGAGCTCGCGCGGCGAGAACAGGACTGCCCACGCGTCGTACCAGTTCCACGGTAAGGCGTGGTTCCAATGGTCGTAGACGACCACGACGAAGACGCTCGCGGAGACGTTGTAGGCGGTAGCAGCTCTTGTGTCGATCAGGTACGCGCCGGCCAGTGGCCACACCAGGTACTGCATGCCAAAGGCCGGGCTCAGCAGCAGGAAGAGCACTAGTGACAGTCCGGCGGCCGGCACCACTGCGCCCGGTCTCCGCCAGGCGACGGCTGCGGCAGCGAGCCCGCTCGCGAGCAGAATCCCCAAGCGACCCGGTCCCGCCAGCCAGGCGGCCCCGCCCGGCAAGTGCGCCCAGGTCAGGAACTGGGGGAGCCCCCATTGCCGGTAGCCGTTGCCGTTGTAACCGAGGACCTGCACACGAAAGCCGTCCCAGCGGCTGACGAGCACCGGCAACCACAGCAGCAGAAACACGATCGCGCCGCCACTAACGAACGCAGCGAGCCGGCGCCACCCGAGCCGGACGAGCACCACCAGCAACACCGGGACGAGCACGACGGGGACGAGCTTGATGCTGACTGCGATCCCGAAGGCAACGCCCGCCGCGAGCGCCTGGCCACGAACGACGAGCAGGTAGACGCTCAGGAGCGCGAACATCACGAAGACCGGATCGGTGTTCCCGTGAAACCCGGAGACGACGAACAGCACCGGACTGCAGACGACCAGGACTGCGGCAATCGCGGCCCCCCTGGCGGGCCGTACGAGCCGCACAAGCTCGAATACCAGCAGGGCCGTAACGAAGTCGGCCAGACAGGCCGGCACACGGATAAGGAACGTAAAGCTCGTGACGCCATGATCGAGCAGCCAGTTGATCGCCACGAGCATCCAGCCCGCGAGTGGGCCGTGGTTGTACACGGGCGCCCGGAGGTGGTGGCCATAGATGCCGACGGGGCCAAAGTGGCGCACGCCCTGAGCGAACACCCCCCAGTAATGCACGTCGTTGGTGCCGAACGTGCGCGCTGCGATCTCGAGCTTCAACACCGTTGCCACGGCAGCCGACAACAAGACGGCCAGCCGCAACCGCCCCACCGCAGAGTCGGGCAGAGGTCGTCTCGCCCAGTCCACGCACCTAGAGTAAGGGAAGCAGAGAGGATCGCTCACAGCTCACCGCGCTACGGCGGAACTGCCTCTTCGCGGCGCCTGCGGCCGGTTTCACGGTGCAGACGTATATCGCCCGCGCCGTAGACGTCGGTAGAGCTGGACCCCCCCGCCGAGCAGCCGCACCGTGTGGTTCGGGTTATGTTCGACTGGGAGCATTTCGGGCCGTCGATCGCGATGACGCTGGCGTCCGACTAGAGTCGTCGGTATGCAGAACCCGTGGCCGGGTCTCGTCGAAGCAGCGTGCTCTGCACCGTCGCCGCACAACACTCAGCCCTGGAGCGTGCATGTCGTCTCGAACGCCGAGGCCGAGCTCTATGTCCCGGCCGAACGAACGCTTCCGCACACTGATCCGACGGGCGCGTTCATGACGAGTGCGCTCGGGATCTTCGTCGAGGCTCTCGACGTCGCCGCCGCAGCATCCGGTCTCGCCGTCGAGACCGATTGCTGCTTCCCGAAGCTCGGCGCGGCCTCCGAGCAACGCCCATTGTTCGCGCGCCTCCGCCTCGTCGAGCGGAAGGAACCAGCGCGGTTTCTCGTGGAGCTCCTCGCGCGACGACAGACTGCGCGGGGCGCCTACGACGCCCGCCCGGCAGACGAACATGCGCTGCGCTCGCTTCAGCGAGTGGCCGAGGAAGCGGGCCACCGCGTTGAGTTCACGAGTGACCGCGGTTTGGTCGACTGGATAGTCGGACTCAACGCCGACACCGTCTTCTACGACCTCGACGACGACCAGATCCGTGAGGAGATCGGGCTATGGGTGCGGAAGACGGACCGCGAGGCCCGGCGGAAGCGGGACGGCTTCTCCCCGGTGTGCCTCGGATTCCCTGCGCTCATCGTCAACCTGTTCTTCTTCCACCATCGCTTGTTTGCGAGTCGGCGGGGCCGGGTCCTCCTCCGCCGCATCTTCCTCTGGTCGACGCGTGGAACGAGGACGGTCGGCTGGATCCAGGGGCCGTGGACGTCACCGGAGGACTGGTTCGAGGCGGGACGGATGTTCCTGCGTTTCTGGCTCGAGCTCACGCGTCACGGCCTGTATCTGCAGCCGTTCGGCTCGGTGATCACGAATCCGACAGCACACGCGCTCATGGCGGACACATTGATGGTCAATGGAGACCACGGTGAGGTATGGCTCCTCCTGAGAACCGGCTACTGTCCGCGCCCGCCGCGCAGCCTCCGGCGGCCCGTCGCCGAGGTCCTGATCTGAGGACGCGCGCGGAAACGCTCGCCAAGAAGGCGGCGGTCTTCGGCTTCCTCTATTCCGCCCGCGGTGTCCGGCGCGCGCTCGTCGCAAGCCCGCACGCGGGAAAGCTGCTGCGGCCGGGGTTCGAAGCGGCGTTATGGCGGCTCGGGAAGTGGCGACTGTGGCTTCTCTACGAAGACGCACGCCGCCACGTTCCGGCCTACCGCACGGTGTGGCAGGAACACGGCTGCCCGGAGGTCGTCGTCCACGGACTCAACCCCGACTTGTCGGTGATCCCGATCACCGACAAGGAGTCGTACGTCAAGCGTTTCTCGGTCGAGCAGCGCTGCCGCGACGGGAAGATCCCGTCGCGAGGAGTCGTCATCGACGAGTCTTCGGGGACGAGCGGCGAACCGAACAACTGGGTTCGCGGCACCGCCGAGCGGGATGACGCGCGCAAGCTCCTCCACCTCGGCGTGCATCGAAACTTCGGGGACCAGCAGCTTTTCGTCATCAACGCCTTCGCGCTCGGCCCGTGGGCGACCGGAATGAACGTGTCGATGTCGATCGTCGACGTCTCCATCCTCAAGTCGACAGGCCCGGACATCCAGAAGATCGTCAACAGCCTGCGGCAGTTCGGTCCCGGGTATCGCTACCTGATCTGCGGCTACCCGCCGTTCCTCAAACAGCTCGTCGACTCGGGCGAGATCGACCTGTCTGAGTACGACATCCTCGCTGCCGTCGGTGGCGAGAGTATGAGCGAGTCTTTGCGCGACTACCTGCTCCGCTCGTTCAAGCGCGTCTACTCATCCTTCGGCGCCTCCGACCTCGAAATCAACATCGCGGCCGAAAACGACTTCACGATCGCTCTCCGCCGCTTGCTCCGCGACCGGCCGGCGCTCGGCGACGCGCTCCACCTGCCGAATGACACTCTTCCGATGGTCTTCCAGTACAACCCGCTGGACTACTACGTCGAGGCAAGCGAGAACGGCGAGCTGCTGATCTCCGTCTGCCGCCTTGACAGCGTCGCGCCGAAGATCCGCTACAACCTCCACGACTCGGGGCGCGTGGTCCGGTTTCCGGAACTGAAGCAGTCTCTCGAGCGCTTCGGCATCTCGCCGGAGAGTCTGGCCGTCGATTACCTCGACCTGCCGTTGCTCTTCCACTACGGCCGCTCGGACGCAACCGTGGCGTTCTACGGCGCAAACGTGGCGCCTGCCGACGTCCAGGAAGTCGTGTACTCGATTCCGGAGCTCCAGGATCGCGTTTCCTCGTTCGCACTGGTCGTCGGCGAGGATGCCGAGGCCAACAAGACCCTGAGCCTGGCAATGGAGCTCGCAAAGGGAAGGACGGCGCCGCCGAACGCCGAGGAGCTGCGCACCGCGGTGCACGAGCGCCTGATCGCCATCAACCAGGACTATCGCGAGGCGAGCCGATTCATTCCGCCGGGTCGCGAGCCGACGGTCGAGTTCCACGCCGCGGAGACGGGACCCTTCGCCGGCTACGACATCCGGCTGAAACGCGTGTACATCAAGCACGAGAATGAGCGTCGTACCGCCGGCACGACCTGACCTGCCGGCGCGAGCGGCCTGCTCGAGGACGCGCCGGCGGCTCGAGCCGCTTGTTCGCTGCCGGCAATGGCGGTAGGCTCGTTTGTCTGAGCATCCTCGGGAATCGCGTCCTCCGCAAAGAGGACCCTCGCTTTCTCCGCGGCGAAGGACGCTACGTGGAGAACCTGCCCCTCGAGGGTGCCCTCGCGGTCACGTTCGTCCGCTCTCTGCTCGCGCACGCCGGCATCGTCGGCATCGATGCGACGGCCGCGGAGGCCCTTCCGAACGTGCAGGTCCTCACGGCGGCCGACCTGGACCTCGGGCCCTTCGGGCCGCCGCCGTTCCCCGGGGTGAACCCGGGCATGGGACGCCCGCTCCTCGCCGCCAACCGCGTCCGCTTCGTCGGCGACATCATCGCGATTGTGATCAGCGACGACCGCGCCACCGGCGCGGACGCCGCAGAGCTCGTATCGGTCGACTACGACCCGCTGCCGGCCGTCGTCAGCCCACACGAGGCCGCGAAGGACGAGGTGCTGCTCTTCCCGGAGGTCGGCACGAATGTCGCAGCCCGCTCCGGCTCGCCCGAGCCTGACGAGAAGCTGTTCGCCGGATGCGACGTCGTCGTCTCGGGCACGCTCGTCAGCCAGCGCATGGCGCCGTGCCCGCTCGAGCCTCGCTCGGCTGCCGCCGAGCTCGGACCGGACGGCCGGATCACCGCCTGGCTCTCGACGCAGACGCCGCACCAGGACCGCATGGTGCTCGCGGGGACACTCGGGCTCGATCCGGCGCAGGTCCGCGTGGTCGGCCCTGACGTCGGCGGCGGCTTCGGCGCGAAGATGCTCAACGTCGAGGAGGTGCTTGTCGTCTGGCTGGCTCGCCGGCTCGGCCGGCCCGTGCGCTGGACGGAGACGCGCAGCGAGAGCATGGTGGCGCTTCCACACGGCCGCGCTGCGCGCCTGGAGTTCACTCTCGGCGGGACGCGGGACGGCAAGGTGCTCGCCTACCGGCTCGAGATCCTGCAGGACTGCGGCGGGTACGCGGCGCTCGGGGCCTTCCTGCCGAACCTGACAGGGCTCATGGCGAGCGGCGTCTATGCGATCCCGCG
>JALYLO010000105.1 GCA_030774175.1 Actinomycetota bacterium | reverse complement strand
CTACGTGCGGACGGTCGGGAGGCTCTGATCCCGCAATAGTTGCGGGCTCAGGCAGATGAACGTGATGAACGTGATGAACGTGATGACTCATCACGACCGAGGGTGGGCGCGGCTTCGCGTTTCCGTTTACCGAAGCGGGCTCAGACTGGGACGTCTGCGGGAATGCGGGGCGTGCGGGCAACGCACGTCGGAGCGCGGCTCGGTTGTGCTGCACGGGCAACGCACGTCGGAGCGCGGCTCGGTTGTGCTGCACGGGTGATGCACGGAGGCAGGGCGGCGCAAGAGTGGGGAACGTGACGGCTACTGAACGACCCTGAGCCGTTCGCGTGCCGCTACAGCGACCGCCTGGGCCCGGCTATGCACGCCGAGCTTCGACAGGATGCGCTGGATGTGCGTCGCCACCGTCTTCGAACTGATGACGAGCATGTCCGCGATCTCCTCCTGGTCTCGGCCTTCGACGAGCCGAGCGAGTACCTGGAGCTCCCGTCTCGTTAGGCCAAACGGTAGAGCCGAGCCGGAGGGCTGGGTGCCGGCCGCGGCAGCTGCTTCCTCCTCGCTCAGGGAACGCGCCGTGAATCTCTTCACGCGCGCGATGAGCTCGTCGGGATCGAACGGCTTCACGATGTAGTCGTCCGCACCAAGGAGGAGGCCGCCCACGCGATCGAACGACGCCTTCCTCGTGCCTGAGACGAAGATGATCGGAAGCCGGTCGCCAAAGCGCTCGCGCAACTCCTGACAGACGACGTATCCGGCTGTGCCCGGAAGGTGCACGTCGAGGAGGACGAGGCTCGGCGTCACGGCCTCGGCTGCGCGCAGCGCCTCGTCCCCGTCGGCTGCCTCGAGGATCTCGTAGCCCGCTCGCTCGAGCAGGTCCTTGGCGAACGAGCGGAACCCCGGATCGTCGTCGACGACGAGGATCGGGCCGCTGAACCTAGTCAAGAGACCTCCTGTGGAAAACCCGTCGGGGAGGGTCGCCTGCACCAGCATACTGTGAACGCCTGCCCCATTCAAGCTGCATACAGCGGAATCCGTAGCTTCGGCTAATGCTTACCGGGAAGGGAAAAGATCGGATGGTTGCCTGTCGTCCACAGCTTTTTCAACACCTAGACTCGCAAGCAGCTTCCCTTGGCGAGGGAGCTGGTCCGCTGTGGCAACGGAGGGAGTCACGTGCAAAGAGCTGCGACACCGAGAGCCTCTCGACTCGAAGTCCTTGCTTCTGGAACGACAGAAACACCGCCGGCCGCGCAGACACGAGGCCGCGGTCGTGCGTTAGCGCTTGCACTCTTCCTCGGCTCCCTCCTCTTGCTCGCGACGTCGCTCGCGCTCCCCTCGAATGCGGCGGCGACTCCCTTGCTCGCGTCGCTCGCGCTCCCCTCGAATGCGGCGGCGACAGCACCGCCTTGGATCGTGAGCGACCAGGCCGACTACGCACCCGGCGACATCGTCACGTTGGCGGGCGGAAATTGGCAGCCGGGCGAGGCGGTGCAGATCTTCGTCAACGACGACGCCGGGCAGACCTGGAGCCGCACCGACAACGTGACGGCTGACGCGAGCGGCAACATCAGCGACCAGTTCAACCTGCCCGACTGGTTCGTCGCTACGTATACGGCGACGGCCACGGGTGGATCTTCTGGCCTCCAGGCGACGACGACCTTCACCGACGGCAACGTCAAGGCGAAGGCTGCGCCGGCGGGAACGACCTTCACCCTCACGAAGACCTCCTACACGGGGTCGACGGACTGCACGACGGGCGCGGGTTCACCGACCACCGTCACTGGCGTCGACTCCTCGACGGGAAACACGACCGGAGTCGGCAACAGCGACTCGTTGAAGCTGGTGGCAGCCGGGACGTCCGATCAGGGCGGCACCTTCCTGAACTGGTCGAGTGCGTTCGCGTTCACGAACCTCGGCTCGGGTGCCATCTGCGTCCAGGGCTTCACCAGCGGCGGCGCCAGGGACTACTTCGCGAACTACGCCACAAACATCCAGGCGACGCTGACGATCCACAAGAGCTGCACTCCGGCCGGCGACACCGGCAGCTTCAACCTGCGCGTCGACGCCACCACGATCGGCACCGCCGCCAGCTGCGCCGGCGACCGCACGACCCAGCTCAGCCCCGGCTCCTACACCGTCGACGAGACCGGCGCCGGCACCACCGTCCTGAGCGACTACGACTCGACGATCAGCGGCGCCTGCGCCGCCAACGGCTCGGTCACGCTCACCGCCGGCCAGTCGGCGACCTGCACGATCACGAACGTGCGCAAGGCGACGCTGACGATCCACAAGAGCTGCACTCCGGCCGGCGACCTCGGCAGCTTCAACCTGCGCGTCGACGGCACCACGATCGGCGCCGCCGCCAGCTGCGGCGACGACCGCGTGACCAAGCTCAGCCCCGGCTCCTACACCGTCTCCGAGACCGGCGCCGGCACCACCGACCTCGCCAACTACGACGCGACGATCGGCGGCGCCTGCGCGGCCACCGGCTCGGTCACGCTCACCGCCGGCCAGTCGGCGACCTGCACGATCACGAATAGGCGCAAACCGCAGCTGACCGTGACAAAGCTGTGCCCGAACGGGAAGCAGAGCCCGGAGGATCGCTTCGAGGTCGTGCTCACCGGAACGCGGATGGGCAGGATCCTGGGAGTGCCTCCGAACTGCGGTGACAGCACGACCTTCGTCCTAACACCGAGCACGCAGACGGTCTCCGAGGCGGTTCCCGCCGGCAACACGACCACCAACTTGCAGAACTACGTCATCACGATCGGCGGTAACTGCAACAGCTCCGGGAGCGTCGCGCTCGCGTACGGCGACACGAAGACCTGCACGATCACGAACACGCGGCGGGCGCCGAGGTCGCAGCCGCTTACGCCAGGCTTCTGGAAGAACCATCGGAGCGAAACGACGGCGCTTCTGCCGGTGACGCTCGGTACCTACCTCGTGGACACCTTCAACAAGGCGTCGGCGGTCGTGGATGCGATGAACTGCGGCGCCTCGACGGATCAGTCTGCAGTCGCCTGCCTCGCAGGGCACCTGCTCGCAGCGAAGCTGAACGTCAAGAACGGTTCCGACAACTGCATCAACGCGAGGATCGCGCAGGCGGACGCATTGTTGGCCAGCA
>JALYLO010000104.1 GCA_030774175.1 Actinomycetota bacterium | reverse complement strand
CGCGAGGGACGTCATGCCGGGAACGAAAGCTGGTCGATGAAGAGATCGTTGAAGTCGGTCCGGCCCGAGAGCTCGACGTAGTCGACCTCGTCGAGCACCGCGATCGCGGCCGCGCGTTCGGTCACCGAGAGCGCGGCGATCTTCGCGCCCTCACCCGCGACGTTCCCCGCCGAGACGATCCGCACGAGCGGGAGCTTCGGCACGAGGCCGATCTTCACCGCGCTCGCGGCGGTGAGGTAGGAGCCGAACGAGCCGCCGAGGAGCACCTGCGAGATCTCCGTCGGGTCGACGCCCATGTCGTTGCAGAGGATCTGCCAGCCGGTCGCGATCGACGCCTTCGCGAACTGGAGCTCCCGCACGTCTCGCTGCGAGAGAAACACGTCGTCGTGGAGATAGAAGACGTTCTCTTCGCCGATCTTGCCGAGCCGGGGTGACGAGCCGAGGACGAAGCGGCCTGAGTGGTCGAGGATCCCGGCGCCGACGAGCTCGGCGACGGCGTCGACGAGCCCGGATCCGCAGAGGCCCACCGCCTCGACGTCGCCGATCACCGTCAGCTCCACCTCGCCGTCGACGATCCTGACGCCCTCGATGGCGCCCTCGGCGGCGCGCATCCCGCAGCGAATCTGCGCCGCCTCGAAGGCGGGGCCGGCCGGTGCGGCGGTCGCGAGCGCACGTGCCGACGAGCCGAGCACGATCTCGGAGTTCGTGCCGACGTCGATGAAAAGGCGCGTGCGCTTGTCGAGGGTCAGCCCGGTGGCGAGGATTCCGGCGACGATGTCGGGGCCGACGTACGCGCCGAGCGCCGGGAAGAGCACGGCCGGGGCACGCTCGTGCACCGAGACGCCGAAGTCGGTCGCCTTGGCCTCAGGCAGGCGGCGCGCGACGATCGTGAACGGGGCCATCGAGAGCGGCTCGGGGTCGATGCCGAGCGCAAGCTGCAGCATCGTCATGTTGCCGGCGACGACGATCTCGTAGACCTCCGACGGATCGATGCCCGCTTCGTCGCAGACCTCGGTCGCGAGCGTCATCAGCGTCTCGTGCGCGCGGGCGCGCAGCATGTCGAGCGCCGTCGGATCGATCATCGTCGCGCTGATCCGGGTGATCACATCCGCACCGAAGGGCTGCTGGGCGTTCAGCATCGAGCTCACCGCCGCCGGCTGCCCCGTCTCGAGATCGAGCAGCGTCGCGACGACGGTCGTCGTGCCGAGGTCGAACGCGATCGCGTGCCGTCGCGCCGTCGTGTCGCCCGCCTCGACGTCGACGAGCACGTCGTCGACGAGCACGGCCGTGACCTTCCAGTCGGCGTCGCGCAAGGTGCGGCCGAGCGCGCGGAGCAGGTCCATGGGCACGCGGGGCTCGATGTCGTCCATCGCCTGGAGCACGCGCTCGAGGTCCGAGACCTGGTCCTCGAGCGTCGGCTCGGTCAGCTCGAGGTAGCGCTTCTGCACTGCTGGGCGCAGGATCACGTGCCGCCCCACTCCTGCGAGCGCGGCCTTCGGTCGCGTCTGGAGCGTCGGTACCTCGACGACGAGGTCGGCCTCGGCCTGGGCGCGGCACGCGAGGCGCCAGCCGGCCTTCAGCTCGGCGGACGAGAACGCACGGGGGTCGACCGACGAGATCGCCTGCTCGCCGGAGGCGACGCGCACCTTGCACTTCTTGCACGTGCCGTGGCCGCCGCAGGTCGAGTCGATGGCGACGCCGTTCCAGCTCGCGCCGTCGAAGAGCGTCGTGCCGGCGGGAACGCGTGTTTCCTTGACCGCGCCGTCGGCCTGCTCGAAGACGAGCCTGACCCGGTCGGGATGGATCTGTTCAAGCACGGGCTGCGCCTCGGCCGTCACGACACCGCTCTCTTGAGCGGCTCGGTCGAGCCTACGCCGCCGGCCTCCGCCGCCGCCGCCGCCACCTTCGCACGGTAGGCGGCGATCCAGGCCGCGCCCCACTCGTCGTGGCCGAGCAGGAAGTCGGTGGCCCGCACGGCCTCGACGATCTCGCGCGAGCGCGCGTCCATGATCGCGCTCGTCAAGCCGTGGCTCGAGGCGATCGCGAGGAACGCCGCGCCGAGCGTCTCGCGCCCGGGCAGCCCGAACGACGTGTTCGATGCACCGCAGATCGTGTTCACGCCCAGCTCGTCGCGGATCAGCCGCACGGTTTCGAGGAAGAGGGTCACCGCGCGCGGCTCGGCGCCGACGGGCATCGCGAGCGGGTCGATCAAGACGTCCTCGGGCGGGATGCCGTGGTCGCCGGCCACCGAGACGATCTTCCTCGCGACCTCGAGCCGCCGCTCCGGCTCCATCGGGATCTCGTCGTCGTTCGCGAGCCCGATCACGGCGGCGCCGTGCCTCGCGACGATCGGCAGGATCGCCTCCAGGCGCTCGTCTTCGCCGGTAACCGAGTTGACGAGCGCCTTGCCCTGATAGGCGCCGAGCCCTGCCTCGAGCGCCTCGATCACCGACGAGTCGATGCAGAGCGGCAGGTCCGTCAGTCCCTGCACGAGCGGGACGGCCCGCCGCATCAGCTCGATCTCGTCCGCGAGCGGGTCGCCGACGTTCACGTCGAGCATGTCGGCGCCCCCCGCGACCTGACGAGCCACGTCGACCTCGATGCGCGAGAGCTCGCCGTTCTGCAGCTCGGCCTGGAACTTCTTGCGGCCGGTCGGGTTGATGCGCTCGCCGATCACGCAGAACGGGCGCTCTGGACCGATCACGACGGTCCTAGACGGCGACTCGAGAACTGTCTCCACTCAACTCCCTTTCTCGACGGGTCGGGATGCCAAGACGAGAACAGAGACGCGCGATGCCGGCCTCCTTGCGAAAGCTGATCAGGTGCAGGCCTCGCACGCCCGGCAGCGAGCGTGCATGGTCGGCGAGCTCGCACGCGACCTCAAAGCACTCGGCCTCCGGGTCGGCGGCGCGCTCGCAGCGCTCGATCAGCTCGGCCGGCACGGAGATGCCGGGCACCCGCTCGTCGACGAAGCGCAGCGCACTCGGCGAGCGCACGAGGCAGATCGACGGCAGGACTGCCGCTTGCTCGGCGAGACCGGTCGACACAGCCTCGGCCATGAAGCGCTCGAGCGGCGCCCGCTCGAAGCCGACCTGCAGCTGGAGAAAGCGGGCGCCCGCGCGCACCTTCTTGAGTGCCCGCTCCACGCGGTAGTCCACCGGCGGTGCCGACGGGTTCTCGACCGCGCCGAGGAAGAGCCGCGGTGCCGGCTGGATCTTGCGGCCGGAGAGGTAGCGGCCGTTGCGCATCGCGCTCGCGGTCACGAGCAGCTGGATGCTGTCGAGGTCGAAGACTCGTCGGGCTTCGGGCTCGTCGCCTGCGGTGACGTCGTCGCCGGTAAGGCAGCAGATGTTCTCGATCCCGTGCAGCGCAGCACCGGCGATCTCCGCCTCGAGCGCCAGGCGGTTGCGGTCGCGGCAGACGAGCTGCATGACGGCCTCCATGCCCAGCTGCTGCAGCGCGATCGCGACGGCGAGCGGCGAGGCGTGCGCGTGCGCGGCGGTGTTGTCGGTGGCGTTGACGGCGTCCACCCAGTCCTCGTACGGGGCGAAGCGCTCGCGCACGGCGTCGAGGCCGCCGGCATTGACCGTCAGCAGCTCCGCCGTGACGACGAAACGCCCGGCCGCGACCGCGTCCTCAAGCCTCGACACGCCACCCCTTCGGCGCTTGCTTGTCCCGCTTCGTCAGGTAGTTCGCCCAGGACGAGGTGTTCCAGAGACGGTTGTCGACGGGTTGGCGGATGTCGTTGATCTCGTCGGCCCACGGTGTCTTCGGCGCCCGCTCGACCGCCTTCAGCCAGACGCAGCGCATGGCGGGGTCGACCTCGCAGTTGCCGTCGGGACGCACGCCGCCGCACGGCCCGTTGCGCAGCGTCTTCGGGCAGTTCATCGGGCACGTCATGCCGGTCGAGTGCAGCACGCATTGGCCGCACATCCGGCAGCCGAAGACCGGCTTCTTGACTGCAGCCTCGATCAGGGCGAGCGGTTTCAATCGCGGCCTCGTGATGGGCTGAGTGACATGGCGAGGTGGCGCATCACGCAGGGACGGTCGCGCGGCGCTTCGCGATCAGCTCCTTGGCAAGGCGAACCGCGGTCGAGGCGTCCGCGGCGTAGCCGTCGGCACCGACGGCGTCCGCGTATTGCTGCGTCACCGGTGCCCCTCCGACCATCACGATCACGTCGTCGCGGATGCCGGCCTTCTGCAGCGCGTTGATGTTCGCCTTGAACATCGGCATCGTGGTCGTCAGGAAGGCAGAGAAGCCGACGACATCGGGCTGATGCTCCTGGATCTGCTGCACAAATGTCTCGGGCGCCACGTTCACGCCGAGGTCGTAGACGGTGAAGC
>JALYLO010000103.1 GCA_030774175.1 Actinomycetota bacterium | reverse complement strand
TTCGGGGTGTGGCGCAGCCTGGTAGCGCGCTCCGTTCGGGTCGGAGAGGTCCGGAGTTCAAATCTCCGCACCCCGATGAGCAAAGAGAGGCGTGGGAAACCACGCCTCTCTTTCCGTCTCAGCCTCTGAGGCTCGGCGCGGGCAGAGGGCTCGAGCCGCCGTGCCCGGGCAGGTCCGGGATCAGAAGGCGCCGCCCGGGCAGCAACGGCGCGAGCCCGTCGAAGTTCCACGCCGCCCCGCCGAAGCCGTGCACGAGCAGGAGCGGCGGCCCCTCTCCGGCCGCGAAGACGCGGATCCGGGCCCCCCGCCGCTCGTGGTGGCGTTCTTGGAACCCCGGCAGGAGGGGGGTCGCATCCGTCATCTGGATCGATTATCCTTCGAGGACTATGAGTTCGGCGGCGACAAGGCGGGGTGTCCATTGAACACCTGCCTGCGCCCACAGAAGCTGAATCCCCGCCCGTCAGCGCTTTCGAGTGCGGCGGGCTTTTTCGTGCCTGAAGATCCAATGACACTTGCAGATCAATGACAGGAGGAGCGAGATGGCCAACCACCTGACGCCGGACGAGCTGTCGAAGGAGGTCGGAATCGAGCGGGAAGAGGTGATCCGCATCTGCCTCGAGGAGCACGTGCCGATCTACCAGGGCAAGATCGACAAGTTCCTCTTCCAAGCGCAGCTGCAGGCGCTCAGGGCGGTGCCTGCGCCGCGCTGAGGGCGTCGCGGCCGCGACGCGTACTTCGACGACGCTCTACTCCGAGGCTCTACTTCGAGGCTTTATTTTGAGGCGGTGGCGCGCTTGCGCGGCGCCGCCTTCTTCTTGTCCGACTGCTTCGACGCCGCGACCGAAGCCTTGAGCGCCTCCATCAGGTCGCCGACGGGCGTGAGCGCGGCCGGCTCGGGCGCCTCGATCTCGTGGCCCTCGAGCTTCGCCTCGAGCAGCTCGCGCAGCGACTCGCGGTACTCGCTGCGGAGCTCCTGCGGGTCGAACGGCGCCGCGAGCGACGCGATGATCTGCTTCGCGAGGTCGAGCTCGGGCTTGCGCACCTCGGCGGTCGCAACCGCCTCGTCGATCTCGGCATGATCCCTCACGTCCTCGTGCACGAACAGCGTCTCGAGCGCGAGCGCCTCGCCCATGGGGCGGATCAGGCACAGCTTTTCCTTGCCGGCGAGCACGAACCGGCCGAGCGCGGCGACGCCGGCGTCCTTCATCGCCTCGAGGAGGAGCACGTACGGCCGGCGCGCGGCTTCGGCGCCGGCCGGCACGAGGAAGTAGGTGCGGTCGTAATAGACGGGATCGACCTCCTCCAGCCGCACGAACCTGCTGATCTCGATCGAGCGTGACGTGTCGCGCTGTTCGATCGCCTCGAGGTCGGCGTCCTCAACCATCACGAACTGGCCTTTCGCCACTTCCCAGCCGCGGACGAGCTCGTCGGCCTCGACGTCGCGCTCGTGGACGGGACACCACCGTTTCTGCTTGATCGGCGTGCCGCACTCGCGATGCAGCATCCGGAACGACACATCCGACTGCCGGGCGACCGCCTTCGTCGCCGGCGCAAGGCCGACGGGGATGTTGACGAGTCCGAAGCTGACTGAGCCGTTCCAGGTTGTGCGCATCTGCAGGGTGATTGTAGAGAGGACGGAGTGAGTTCGCTTCCCCCGTCCCGGTTCCTGCCGTTAGATTTGCCGAAATGGCCCGCGCGCGGACGATCGCGAATCTGTGGCGGGACGCGGTCGCTGCCGGGCACGCCGACCCGGCGTACCTGCATGAGGTCGACGGGGAGTGGCAGGAGGTCACGTGGGCCGACGCGGCAGAGGCCGTCGAGGAGATCGCGAACGGGCTGCTCGCGCTCGGCATTCGCAAGGGCGACTCGTTCGGCCTGCTCGCCCGCACGAATCTCGAGTGGTCGCTCTTTGACTTCGCGCTCGCGCTCGTCGGCGCCGTCGGCGCCCCGATCTACGCATCAAGCTCTCCGCGCGACGTGCGGTACCTGCTCGAGCACTCGGAGTGCGTGGGCGCCTTCGTCGAGGACGAGGAGCAGCGCGCAAAGCTCGGCGACACGGTGCGCCACGTGATCTCCTTCGCGGAGCTCGACGGTCTACGGCAGCAAGGGCGCGCCTTCGCGGCTGCGCACCCCACCGAGCTCGACGAACGCGCCGACTCGATCGAGGAGGACGAGCTCTTCACGTTCATCTACACGTCCGGCACGACAGGCCCGCCGAAGGCCTGCATGATCCGCCACCGCAACTACTACGCGATGGTCGCGAAGGCCGACGAGATGGAGACCCGCTTGACGCGGCCGGGTGACGTGATGCTCCTCTATCTGCCGCTCGCCCACAACTACGGCCGACTGCTCCACCTGTCTGCGGCGTATATCGGCTACACCGTCGCGTTCCTGCCCGATCCGCTGCGCGCGGCGGCAGCGCTCGCACGCGTGCGCCCGACACTGTTCCCGAGCGTGCCGCGCGTCTTCGAAAAGATCCACACCGGTGTCGTCGCGTCGTTCGAGTCGCAGACTGGTGTACGCAAGGCGCTGATCGACTGGGCGATGGCCGTCGGCCACCGTGTCTCGAAGCTACAGCAGGCAAGGCAACCCGTGCCGCGGATGCTCACGCTGCAGCACCGTCTCGCCGACCGGCTCGTTTATACGAAGGTCAAGGCACGCCTCGGCGGACGCCTGCGCGTCGCGAACGCAGGCGGTGCCCCCCTCTCACGCGACATCGCCGAGTTCTTCCACGCGATCGACATCCTGATTCTCGAGGGCTACGGTCTCTCGGAGGTGACGACCGCCGCGACGGTCAACCGCCAGGAGGACTTCAAGTTCGGGACCGTCGGAAAGCCGCTGCCGGGCGTCGAGATCGTGATCGCCGAGGACGGTGAGATCCTGCTCCGCTCGAACACCGTGTTCGCCGGCTACTACCGCGACGAGCAGGCGACGAAGGAGGTGCTCGATGCGGAGGGCTTCGTCCACACGGGAGACGTCGGGCACATCGACGACGACGGCTTTCTCGTGATCACCGACCGCAAGAAGGACATCATCGTCACCGCCGGTGGAAAGAACGTCGCGCCGCAGAACCTCGAGAACGAGCTGAAGTCGCACCGGGTCGTGTCGCAGGCGCTCGTCATGGGCGACCGCATGCCGTACATCGCAGCGCTGATCACGCTCGATCCCGAATCGGCCGCGACCCTGTCGGCCGACGAGGCACGCGCGGACGTGCAGCGTGCGGTCGACTCGGTCAACTCCGAGCGCAGCCGCTACGAGCAGATCAAGCGCTACCGAATCCTGCCCCGTGAGTTCACGCTCGAAGACGACGAGCTCACGCCGACGTTGAAACTCCGCCGCAAGGTCGTGCTCGAGCACTTCGCAGCGGACGCCGCTGCGTTGTACGACGGCTAGCCGCTACAGAATCCTGCGCGCGCCGACATACGTCGACGCGTACCAGCTCTCGTCGAGGCTGGAGATCTTCACGACGTCGCCGCTGTGCGGGGCGTGCACGAACTGGCCGCCGCCGATGTAGATGCCGACGTGCCCGAGACCGTCGAAGAAGACGAGGTCGCCGGGCTCCAGCTGGTCGCGCGAGACCGGGACACCGCTGCCCCACTGCGCGTACGACGAGTGCGGCAGCCCAACGCCGACCTGCGCGTACGACCACATGACGAGGCCGGAGCAGTCGAAGCCGCCGGGGGCGGAGCCGGCCCAGACGTAGGGGGTGCCGAGTTGTGAGAGCGCCACCCCGACGACGCCGGTGTGGGTCGACGGCGGCGCGAGCACGGTGTCTGCGGTCGGGGTCGCCGCCGAATCTCCGACGACGGTGGCCGAGACTCCGACAATTGTGTCGGCCGCCTCCTGCTGCGCGGCGCGGTGCTGTGAGGCGAGCCTCGCCTGAGCAGCTGCCGCCATCTGGAGCTGTCGTGCGGCCTGAGCGGCCTGGATGCGGGCGATCTCGCCCTTGATCGACGAGAGCAGACGGTTCTGCTGAGCCATCTGAGACTCGATTTCGCTCTTGCGCGAGGCGCGTTCTGCGACGAGGCGTTGCTGCTCGACATGCGCCGCGGCAAGCTGCCGCCCGTTCTTTCTCACCGCGGTGCGGAAGTGCTTGACCTGACCGAGCACTTGGACGTCGAGCGAGGTGATGCTCTTCGCGCCGTCCATTCGGTTGATCATGTCGTCGAGGCTGTGTGCACCGAGGATCACCTCGAGCGTCGACGCCTGCTCGGATGTGTAGAGCGCGACAAGCCGGGTCGCGATCACGCGCTGGCTCGACTTCAGGTTCCTCTGCGCGACGTGCAACTCGAAGCGGTTCTCTTTCAGGTCGCGCCGGATGCGTGCGAGCTTCACGTTGGCGAGGTTGTACTGCTCGACTGCGCGGCCCAGCGACGAGTTGAGTTGCTGCAGCTGACCCAGCACCTGCTGAGCTTCCGCGCGCTTCGAACTCACCGAGGGATCGGCTACCGCTGGGACTGCTGCCACTAGGCAGATGCAGATCCCTGCGAGAACGTACTGCGCCTGACCCGACCTACGAATGACGCCCCCCGGATCGGGGGCAGGGTAGGCGCACCGGGTGGGGCCGGTACGTCACGAGTACGGCAGGTTAGCAGGGCTTTCGGACACTCGCTTTCAATCTCCGTCACCGCAGCACGTTTTCGAGAGACCTGTGGTACGGTCAACCTTCGTGCTTGGGCAGGCACACACGCCGCGACGGCGCGTTTTGCCGTTCGCCGCCATTGCGCTTCTCGTGCTCGCGGCTCCCGCGGTCGGCGGCGCGGGCCCGTCGCAAACCGCGTCGAAGCTGCGCGCGCGCGATGCGCAGCTCGCGGCGAAGTCGCGCTCGGCTGTGCTCGGGCTCTACTCGCTCGACCAGCAGTTCGATGCGGCACGGGCCAAACTCGCGACGCTGGAAGCCCAGACGGCCACGCTCCGGACGGAACAGGCGAGCGTTGCGCACCAGCTGTCCGTTGCCCGTCGCGGTGCCGTGCGCGCGCAGAGCCAACTCGGCGCGCGCCTCCGTCTCATGTACGAGCAGGGCAACGTCGAGCCGCTCGAGATCCTCTTCGGGGCAAAGAGCCTCGACGAGGCGCTGACGAGCCTCGACAGCCTCAATCGCGTCAGTGGCCAAGGGGAGGACGTCCTGCTCCAGCTGCAGGCTGCGCACAGACGCATCCTCTCCTCGCAGAAGGCGCTCGCCGAACGCCGGATCGCGCTCGCTCGCGCGCTCGCGCAGGCTCGAGCGACCGCCGCCGCGGCAGGGGAGGCGCGCGCTGCCCGCTCGAGCTACATCGACTCGCTCGCCTCAGAGCGGCTGTTGACCGAGCAGCGCATCGACTCGCTCGCCATGCAAGCGCACGCAGCAGCCCTCCGCAGCCAGGAGCTCGCACGCAGCACCAGCGTCGACACCGCCGCGGCCAGCGCCCTTTCGCCGGCGGCGGCGACCGCAACACAGTCCGGCTCCGCGACCGGCGCGCTGCCGGCAGGCGGACGAACGATCACGGTTACGGCGACCGGCTACGCGCTCGCCGGGACGACCTCCACCGGCCTGCCCACGGGCTGGGGCGTCGTCGCCGTCGATCCGTCGGTGATCCCGCTCGGCTCGCATCTGTCGGTGCCTGGGTACGGCGAGGCCGTCGCGGCCGACACGGGCGGTGCCGTCGTCGGCGCCACCATCGACGTGTGGTTCCCGACGCTTGCGCAGGCGAAGGCCTGGGGACGCAGCACCGTCACGATCGTCCTTCACTAGAGCCTTCAGAGATGCGCGGGTACACTGAGCCGCCCCGGTCACGTGCCCAGGTAGGCCGACTTGAGCGACCCAGCCAACACAACAGAGCCCGTCACCCCGCGCGTCGTTCTCGTCGACGATCATGACCTGTTCCGGACGGGACTGCGCAACCTGCTCGAAGAGCAGAGTGTGCAGGTGGTCGGAGAGTGCGACAACGGCACCGACGCGCTACGGGCCGTCCGTGAGCTCGCGCCGGATGTCGTGGTGATGGACCTCAACATGCCCGGGATCAGCGGCGTCGAAGCGACCCGGCAGATCTCGATGATCGCACCCCTGACGCGCGTGCTCGTCTTGACGATCTCCGATCAGGACAAGGACGTCATGGATGCGATCCTCGCGGGCGCCTGCGGGTATCTGCTGAAAGACGCGTCGATCGCCGAGCTGATGCACGGCATCAGGGCTGCGGCGGTCGGCGAGTCGCTGGTGTCGCCGACGATCGCCGCCAAGGTGCTCCAGCGCTTGCGCTCGACGAGCACATCGCACCGCGAGGCCGACACGATCCAGTCGCAGCTGTCCGACCGCGAGATCCAGGTGCTGAAGCTGATCGCGAACGGCAAGGACAACGCGATGATCGCGGGTGAGCTGCACATCAGCCCGAAGACGGTCAAGAATCACATTTCGAACATCCTGATGAAGCTGCAGATCGACAACCGCATCCAGGCGGCGGTCTACGCAGTCCGCTCGGGGATCGTCTAGACCCGAACGCCGTTCGCGTGCCGGCGCAGGTCTGAGAGCAGCGCGCGCAGGTTCGAGAGATCGCCGGCGTTCCCGTCGAGCCGCTTCGCAAGGGCGCTCAACTCCGTCGCCTGCTCGGCCCCGTCGCCTGGCTGGAGGCTCCGAGCGATCTCGGAGAGCCGCTTTTCGAGTCGCCATCGTTCTCCCTCGAGGAAGAGGACGAGCGCGTAGCCGTCCGTCAGCGCGTTCTCGATCGTGTTGAGATCGCCGGTCGATGTGTCGATCAGCGCGCTGATCTTCTCCGTGATCTCATTCATCTCCGCCGCTCCGTCGATTCTCCCGGAACCGGCGCGCCGCGGGCAAGGGCCCGGAGTCCCATCTTCGGTCCGCGCGAGGCCCAAGCGCCCCACGGGGTCAGTCACACGCGTCGGTCACAATGGGCATGTGCGCACCACCGCCCTCGCCGTGTGGCTCGCCGTGCTCGTGCTCGTGCTCGCGGTGCCGGCCCACGCGGCTCGGCTGCCGCTCGCGACGCGGCTCGCCGATGCGCTCGCGGTGCCGGGCGCGTCGGCCGCCTCTTCCGGAGCAGTGGCGGTCGACCTGGCGACGGGCCAAACGCTCTTCGCCCGGAACGCCGACACGCCGTTCGCCCCGGCGTCGAACGAGAAGCTGACGGTGACGTTCGCCGCACTGAAAGAGCTCGGTACCGCGTACCGTTTCCGCACCGAGGTTCTGGGGCGCGGCCGCCAGGACGGCCCGGTCTGGCACGGCGACGTGTACCTGAAGGGGTTCGGCGACCCAACGCTCACGTCGCTCGGCCTGGAACAGTTGGCCGCACAGCTGACGGGCGCAGGCATCGCGCGCATCGACGGACGAGTGCTCGGCGACGAGTCGTGGTTCGACGCGCAGCGCACGGCGCCCGGCTGGAAGGAGGCGTTCTACGTCAACGAGTGCCCGCCGCTCTCGGCGCTCGCAGTCGACCGGGACGCCTACGACCACCACGTTGCCCGGCAGCCTGCGCTGGCCGCAGCGGGCGGGTTCCGCCGGCTCCTGCGCAAGCACGGGATCGCGGCGGGGCCCGCGGCCCTGGGCCGCGCTCCGGACAGCGCTTATGCGCTCGCACAGATCGAGTCCGACCCGTTGCCCGCCCTGCTTGCGACGATGGATCGGGAGAGCGACAACTTCGTGGCGGAGGAGCTTCTGAAAGCGATCGGCGCCGAGGCCGGCGAGGGCGGGACGACCGCGGCGGGAGCGGCCGTCGTGCGGCGTGACCTCGTGACTGCCGGCATCCCCCTCGCTGGGGTTCGGATCGTCGACGGCTCGGGCCTCTCGCTCGCCGACCGGCTGACGGCCCGGGCGCTCGCGTTGCTCCTCGAGTTCGTCTGGGACGACCCCGACCTGCACCAGCCCCTCTGGTCGGCCCTGCCCGTGGCAGGCGTCAGCGGGACGCTCGAGGACCGAATGCAGCACGCTCCCGCTCGCGGCGCTGTGCGGGCGAAGACCGGAACGACCTCCCGCGCCTCCGCCCTCTCGGGCTACGTCGGCAATCGCTACGTCTTCGCGGTGCTCCAGAACGGGTGGCCCGTGTCCGCCTGGTCGACGCGCAAGGCGCAAGATCGGTTCGCGTCGGCGCTCGCGTCAGCTCTCTGACGCTGGATCGGAGATCAGCGCCGTCAGCTCGGCCTCGCCTCGCAGCGAGACGCCGGCCTTCTGGGCCTTCGCCACCTTCGAGCCGGGGCTCTCGCCGACGAAGACCGCTGTCGTCTTCTTCGAGACGTTGTCGGACACCTTCGCGCCGAGCGCCTCGAGCGCCGACCGCGCGTCCTCGCGCGACATCGATTCGAGCGTGCCCGTGATCACGTACTGCTTTCCCGTCAACGGGCCCTCGACGGGGCGGTCGCCTTCGTCGCTCTCGAAACGCAGTCCGATCGCGCGAAGCTCCTCGACGAGCCGCCGGTTGTCGTCGTCGGCAAACCACTCGGCAATCGCCTCCGCACGCTCCGGGCCGATCCCTTCGCACTCCATGATCTCCTCCTGTGCGGCGCCCGCGAGTCGGTCGACGCTGCCGAAATGCCGGGCGAGGTTCTGCGCCGTCACCCAGCCGACCTCGGGAATGTTGAGACCGAAGAGCACGCGCCGAAACGGGATCTGCTTCGAGGCTTCGATCGCGCCGATCGCGTTGGCTGCCGAGATCTCAGCGAAGCCGTCCAGCTCGAGCAGCTGCTCGTTCTGGAGGCGGTAGAGCTCCGGCAGCGAGCGGACGAGCCCGAGCTCCCAGAGCCGCCGCACGAGCTGCTCGCCGACGCCGTCGATGTCCGCCGCGGCCTGCACCCAGTTGATCAGCGACTCGAGGCCGCGCGACGGGCAGGCACGGTTCGGGCAGCGGTGCATCACTTCGCCCTCCGGCTTCACGATGCCGGCGCCGCAAAGCGGGCAGCGCTTGGGCATCTTGAACGGCTTCGTGCCCGCGCGATGTGCACCGGCCGGCCCAACGATCTGCGGGATCACGTCGCCTGCGCGCTGCACGATCACGTCGTCGCCCTCACGAATCTCCTTGCGGTTGATGTCCTCCTCGTTGTGGAGCGTCGCGCGCGAAACGGTGACGCCGCCCACCTCGACGGGCTCGAGCATCGCCCAAGGATTGAGCGCGCCCGTGCGGCCGACTCGGATCGCGATCGTGTGCAGGCGCGTCGTCGCGGTCATCGGCGCCCACTTGAACGCACGCGCCCACCTCGGCCGCTGGTGCAGCGCGCCGAGCGCCTGTTGCTGCGCGTAGTCGTCGACCTTGATCACGATCCCGTCGATCTCGTAGTCGAGCTCCGAGCGCTTGCGCTCCCACTCGCGGCACGCTTTGGCCACCTCCTCGATCGTCTCGAGCCGCTGCGCGAAGGGGTTGATCGGGAAGCCGTGCTCCTTCAACCACTCGAGGGTTCGCCAGTGCGACGTCAGCTCGACGCCCTCGCGCGCTCCGACGCCGTAGGCCCAGAAGGAGAGCGGGCGCGACGCGGTGATCGAGGGATCCTTCTGGCGCAGCGAACCGGCGGCGGCGTTGCGCGGGTTCGGGGTGGGCTTCTTGTCATCGGACACGAGTCGCTCGTTCAGCTCGCGGAAGCCCGAGAGCGGCATGTAGACCTCGCCGCGCACCTCGAGCAGCGCCACCCTTCCGTCGCTCAGCATGCTGAGGGGGATCGACGGGATCGTGCGGAGGTTCCTCGTCACGTCCTCACCCACTTCCCCGTCCCCGCGCGTCGCGCCGCGCGCGAAGACGCCGTCCTCGTAGGTGAGGTTGATCGCGAGCCCGTCGATCTTGGGCTCGATCACGAAGGCCACCGGCTCGTCGTTGTCGAGCCGCCTGGCGACGTCGTCGGCCCACTTCACGAGCGCGTCGTCGGTCGTCACCTTTTCGAGCGAGCCCATCGCCTCGAGATGACGGACCTTCTGGAACTTCCCCGACGCGGGTGCGCCGACGCGCTGGGTAGGCGAGTCGGGAGCCGTCAGCTCCGGCCGCTCCCGCTCGAGCTCGAGGAGCTCGTCGTAGTGACGGTCGTAGGTGGCGTCGTCGACCGACGGGTCGTCGAGCACGTGGTAGGAGTGCAGCCACCGGTTGAGGAGCGCACGCAGCTCGGCGGCGCGCTGCGCGGGAGCCCGGTCGTCAGAGGACGGCAAGCAACTCCTCCGCGCGATCGACGACCACGTCGGCATCACCAAGCGCGTCGCGCCCATGGATGCGTCCCCAGCTGACGCCGACCGCGTAGAGGCCGGCGGCCTTTGCGGCCTGCATGTCGAAGGGCGAGTCGCCGATGTACGCGGCGTCTGCGGGCAGCGCGCTCAGACGCTCGAGCGCGAGCACGAGCGGAGCGGGGTCGGGCTTGTGGCGATCGGTCTCATCCCCGCCGACGACGACGTCGAAGAACCGCTCGATCGGCAGCTGCGCGAACGCGAGGTCGACCGTGATCCGCCGCTTCGCGGTGACGATCCCGAGGCGCCGGCCCTGGTCCTGCAGCGTCGCGAGCACCTCGTCGATCCCCGCGCAGCACTCGAGCGTGTCGTGCAGCGGCTCGTTGTGCTCGCGGTAGACGCGCACGAGCTCGTCGATCCGGTTCGGATCGAGCGCACCCATCTGCGCCTCCAGCCCGAGGCCGCCGACGGCCTTCAGCAGATCCTCGTCCGTGAAGGCACCACCGACGACGGTCTCGGCCGCATGGCGCATCGAGGCGAGGATGATCGCCCCCGAGTCGATCACGGTGCCGTCGAGGTCGAAGAGGACAACCGGAAAGCGCACGGCGCCGATCGTAGCCAGCGAGGTCGCCGACGCGGCTTGTGGACAAGATGTTCCACTCTTCGCACACTTGGTCTGACCAAGGGTCACGGCTCGGGGCGACTGGGCCCGACGAGAGATGGCTCAGTAGGCCACGTGCACGAGGTAGAGGCCGTGCGGGGGTGCGGTGGGGCCTGCTTCGGCGCGTGGGCGCGCGTCCACCAGCGGCGCGAGCTCGTAGCCCGCGAGCATCGAGCCGACCAGGGTCCGCACCATGTGGCGCAGGAACGAGTTCGCCGTGATCTCGAACGTGACCTCGCGCTCATCGAGCTGGACCCAGCGGGCCTCGCTCACCTCGCGCACGAACACGGCGTGCTTCGTGTCCGCGGGCGTGAACGCCGTGAACTCGTGCTTGCCAACAAGCGCCGCTGCGTTGTCGTTCAACGCCCCGATGTCCAGCTGGCGCGGGTACCAGAGCGAGCGGCGCGCCTCGAGCGCGGACGGCACCCGGCTGTTCCAGATGCGATAGCGGTACGACCGCAGGCGGGCGTCGTAGCGAGCGCTGAATCCGTCGGGCGCGGGCTCGGAGTGAAGGGTCGCGATGTCGAGTGGCAGGACGCTGTTCAGCGCCACGGCGGCCTTCTCACCCGGCGGGCCGCCCGTCACCTCGGCGGAGACGACGTTCCCCAGAGCGTGCACGCCGGAATCGGTCCGGCCCGCGACGGCCAGATCATCCACGCGCTCATAGAGCCGTTGCAGCGCGCGCAGCACCTCCTCGTGGACGGTGCGCCGGTCGGGCTGGGGCGCCCAGCCGCTGAAGTGCGTGCCGTCGTACTCGATCGTCAGCTTCAGCCGCACGTCAGGCGCGCCTGACGCTTCTTGTAAGGTATGCCTGATGCTCGGGACACTTGGCGTCTATTAGCTATACTCTATCAATGTCCGCCGAGCGCCATTTCCTGCTCCAGCGGGTGCAACCGGCGATGGTCGGACTGATCGACGGATCGCTCTCGACCCTGGCGCCGATCTTCGGCATCGTCTTCTACACCCACAAGCCCCACGCCGCCTTCATCGCCGGCCTCGCGACGGCAATCGGCGCCGGCATCTCGATGGCCTACAGCGAGGGCCTCTCGGACACCGGGGAGCTCACCGGCCGGGGGAGCCCCGTGGTGCGAGGCGTCATCACCGGCGGCGGCACGTTCGTCGGCGGCATCCTCCATACGCTGCCGTTCCTGATCCCGAGCTACCACGCAGCCGTCGTCACCGCGGCGATCGTCGTCGGGTTCGAGCTCGTGGGGCTGGCGGTGATGCGCTGGAGGTTCTTCGATACGAGCTTCGCGACGTCCCTATTGCACTTCGTCGTCGGGGGCGCTGTGATCGCCATCGTCGGCGCTCTCGTCGGCACCGCCGGCTGACTCACCCTCTGCGGCCGCCTCGCCTTCGACGCCGACGGCCTCATCGGGCTGCTCCACCTCCGCCTCCCCGTCCGCGTCCGCCTCGGGCCGCTCCACCTCCGCCTCCGCGTCTGCCGCCTCTTCGGGCGCCGACGCCGGAGACGCCTGGGCAGCCGAACGGCGTGGCTTCGGCGTCAGCTCGTCCTCGACGAGCTCGAGGTAGACCATCTCGGCCGCATCGCCGGGGCGCGGGCCGATCTTGATGATCCGCGCGTAGCCGCCGGGGCGGTCCTTGAACCGCGGCCCCACTTCGGCGAACAGCTTGTGCACCACGTCGCGGGAGCGCAGGAAGGCCGTCGCCTGCCTGCGCGCGTGCAGGTCGCCCCGCCGGCCGAGCGTGATCATCTGCTCGGCGATCGGCTTGACCGCCTTTGCCTTCGCGACCGTCGTCTTGATGCGGCCGTGCTCGATCAGCGCACCGGCGAGGTTCGAGTAGAGCGCCTTGCGGTGCGCCGAGTCGCGCCCGAGCTTTTTGCCTGCGCGTTGATGCCTCACGTCGGATCCAAGAGGTTCGAGCCTCTAAGCCTCCGTACCGTTGGCGGACGCGCCGCCGCGGAGAGTGAGACCGTGCTGCTGCAGCGTCTCCTTGACTTCCTCGATCGACTTCTTGCCGAAGTTCGGGATCGCAGCGAGCTCCGACTCCGACTTCGTGACGAGATCGCCGATCGTCTCGATCCCCACCCGCTTGAGGCAGTTGTACGAGCGGACGCCGAGCTCGAGCTCCTCGATCGGGAAGTTCTCCATCCCGCCGGCGAGCGAGACACCGGCCTGGTCGCCGCCGCCGTCGCCCGCGGCCTGCGCGGACTCGCCGAAGCCTTCCATCTTCTCCAGGTCGGTGAAGATGGCGAGCTGGCGGATCAGGATCTCGGCGGCCTGCGCGATCGCGTCCTTCGGGTCGATCGAGCCGTTCGTCGTGACGTCGAGGATGAGCTTGTCGTAGTCGGTGCGCTGACCAACGCGCGCCGCCTCCACGTCGTAGGCGACGCGGTTGATCGGCGAGAACATCGAGTCGACCGGGATGACGCCGATCGTGTGCGCCTGGCCGCGGTTGCCCTCGGCGGGGAGGTAGCCCCGGCCGCGGCCGATCGTGACCGTGACCTCGAGGCGTCCCTTGGACGACAGGTTGGCGATCTCGAGGTCCGGGTTGAGGATCTCGAGATCCGCCGGCGCCTCGATGTCGGAAGCCGTGACGACACCCTCTCCGCGCTTGGTCAGCCGCACCTCCACCTCCGGCGACTCGCCGTGGAGAATGCAGACGAGCTGCTTCAGGTTGAGGATGATGTCGGTGACGTCCTCGCGGACGCCCGGCAGTGTCGTGAACTCGTGGGCGACTCCCTCGAGCTTCACCGAGGTCACCGCAGCACCCTCCAGGGAGGAGAGAAGCACCCGGCGCAGCGAGTTCCCGAACGTGTAGCCGAAGCCACGGTCGAGCGGCTCGATCACGAAGACGCCGCGGTTCTCGTTCACTTCCTCGTGCGTGATCTTCGGGATCTGGAAATCCTGTGCGCGTACGGCCATCTGTTCCTTTCCTAAGGCGAGCGCTACTTGGAGTAGAGCTCGACGATCAACTGTTCGGAAACCGGGGTGTCGATCTCGGCACGCTCCGGCCACTTCAGCACCTTGCCGGTCAGCCCCTCGTGGTCGGCCTGCAGCCACGGAGCGACGGCGGCGGTGAGATCGGTTGCGTCGCGGACGATCTGCGCCGCGCTCGACCCTGTCTTCAACGTGACGATGTCGTCCGGCTTCACCTGGTAGCTCGGGATGTTCACGCGGCGGCCGTTCACGGAGAAGTGACCGTGGCGGACGAGCTGACGCGCCTGCGCCCGGGACGCTGCGAACCCGAGGCGGTAGACCACGTTGTCGAGCCGCGTCTCGAGCATGCGCAGGAGGTTCTCACCGGTGATGCCGCCCTGCTTGTTCGCCTTCTCGTAATACGTGCGGAACTGCGTCTCGAGCAGGCCGTAGTAGCGGCGCGCCTTCTGCTTCTCGCGCAGCTGGAGCAGGTACTCGCTCTGCTTGATGCGACCGCGGCCGTGCTCGCCCGGCGGATACGAGCGGCGCTCGATCGCGCACTTCTCGGTCAGGCAGCGCTCGCCCTTGAGGAAGAGCTTGATGCCCTCCCGCCGGCACTGCTTGCACTTCGGGGAACGGTCACGAGCCACGGTGTTAAACACGCCTCCGCTTCTTTTGGCGGACGCCGTTGTGTGCCTGCGGCGAGACGTCCTTCACTCCGAGAATCTCCAGGCCGGCCGCCTGCAGCGACCGGATCGCGGTCTCACGCCCGGAGCCGGGGCCTTTCACGAAGACCTCGACCTTCTGGAGGCCGTGCTCCATCCCCTTGCGGGCGCACGAGTCGGCGGTCACCTGCGCGGCGAACGGGGTCGATTTGCGCGAGCCCTTGAACCCCGCCGAGCCGGCCGACTCCCACACGATCACGTTGCCCTCCTTGTCGGTCAGGGCGACGATCGTGTTGTTGAACGACGTCTTGATGTGCGCCTGGCCGATGGCGATGTTCTTGCGGACACGGCGGCGCGTGCGACCCCGGGTCGCAGCTCTGCGGGGAGGAGCCATCTACTTCGCTTTCTTCCCGCGGCCGACGGTCTTCTTTGGCCCCTTGCGCGTGCGCGCGTTGGTCTTCGTGCGCTGGCCGCGCAGCGGCAGGTTGCGCCGGTGGCGCAGGCCGCGGTACGAGCCGATCTCTTGGAGGCGCTTGATCGCCTGCGTCCGCTCGCGGCGCAGGTCGCCCTCGACGCGGTGGTTCGAGTCGATGTACTCGCGGAGCTTCGCGACTTCGTCCTCGGTCAGGTCGCGCACCTTCGTGTCCGGTGAGAGGCCCAGCGCGGCGCAGATCTTCTGCGCGCTCGGCTGCCCGATGCCGAAGATGTACGTCAGCCCGATCTCGAGCCGCTTCTGGTTCGGCAGGTTCACACCTGCGATACGTGCCATTGGTCTCGGCTACCCCTGACGCTGCTTGTGGCGTGGATTGACGCAAATCACCATGGTGCGCCCATGCCGCTTGATGACGCGGCAGCGCTCACACATTGGTTTTACGGAAGGGCGGACTTTCATGACTGGTTCCTCAAGCAGTTTTCCTCAAGCGGTTTTTCCTCAAGCGAAGGGTGCGCGCGGGCAAATGCCTCGCGTCGCGGCTCGTCATCGTACCAGGACCCCTGCGCCAGCTGTCAGGATCCTGGGCCCTTCCGCGGTGACCGCGACCGTATGCTCGAAATGGGCCGCGAGGGAGCCGTCGACGGTCGAGATCGACCAGTCGTCGTCGTGGATGTACACGTCGGCGCCGCCCGCCGTGATCATCGGCTCGATCGCGATCGTCATCCCTTCCTGGAGCTCCGGCCCGCGCGAGGAGGAGACGAAGTTCGGGACCTGCGGGTCCTCGTGCATGGAGCGGCCGACGCCGTGCCCGACGAGGCTTCGGATGACACTGAAGCCCGCGGCTTCGGTGACGGCCTGGACGACGCGCGAGATGTCTCCGATCGAGTTCCCGAGCCTCGCCTCGGCGATTCCCGCCTCGAGGGCGGCCTTGCAGGTCTCGAGCAGGCGCTGCGTCTCCGCGGCGATCGGGCCGACCGGGAACGTCCAGGCCGAGTCGGCGACGAAGCCGTCGAGCGTCACCCCCACGTCCACCGAGAGAATGTCGCCGTCTGCGAGCGTCCTCGCGCCCGGGATTCCGTGGACGACCATCTCGTTCGGCGACAGGCACGTCGCCGCTGGGTAGCCCTTGTAGCCCTTGAACGTCGGCTCGCCACCGTGGGAGCGGATGAACTCCTCCGCGAGCCCGTCGAGCTCGCCGGTTGAGATCCCGGGCTGGATGTGCTCCTCGAGCAGCGCGAGCGTGCCGGCGACCACCGCGCCGGCGCGCGCCATCGTGTCGATCTCCTGCTGCGACTTGCGGATGATCACGCGACCGGGTCCAACCGCTGGAGCGAGCTCGAGATCTCGGCCCAGACCTCTTCGATCGTGCGCCCGGCGTGCAGCGGCACGAGCTTGCCGGTTGCCCGGTAGTGCTCGACGATCGGCTCGGTCTCGGAGTGATACGTCGCGAGGCGCCTCGCGATCACCTCGCGAGTGTCGTCCGTGCGGCCCTCGATCCGGGCTCGGCGCAGCGCGCGCTCCGTGCCGACCTCATCGGGGACGTCGAAGAAGAGGATCGCATCGAGTCCGCGGCCGATGCCGGCAAGCAACTCGTCGAGCGCCTCGGCCTGCGCAAGGTTGCGCGGGAAGCCGTCGAGCACGAAGCCTTCGCGCGCGTCGTCCTCCGCCAGGCGCTCGCGGATCAGCGCGATCGTCACCTCGTCGGGCACGAGGATGCCCCTCGCGGTCAGCGGCTCGACGATGCGACCGAGGTCGGTTCCCGCGGCGACCGCCGCGCGGAACATGTCGCCCGTCGAGATGTGCGGGATGCCGAACTCCTCGGAGATGCGCTTCGCCTGAGTGCCCTTGCCGGCTCCCTGTGGGCCGAGTACCAGGAGGTCCACGGCTACTTGAGGAAGCCCTCGTACGAGCGCATCATCATCTGCGACTCCATCTGTCTCATCGTGTCGAGAGCGACTCCGACGACGATCAGAACCGAGGTACCACCAAGAGCGCGCGAGGTCGCCTGCGAGAACCCGAAGTGCGCAATGAAGAGCGACGGGAGGACGGCGACGGTCGCCAGGAAGAGCGAGCCCGGCAGCGTCAGGCGCGTCAGGACACGGTCGAGGTACTGCGCCGTCGGCGGACCCGGCCGGATGCCCGGGATGTAGCCACCGTACTTGCGGAGGTTGTCGGCCTGGTCGACCGGGTTGAACTGCACCGCTGTGTAGAAGTACGTGAAGACGATGATCAGGATCGCCTCGGTCGCGAGGTAGATCGTCGAGGCCGGGGAGAAATGCGTGTTGATCCACGACTGGGTCTGGGGGAAGAACTGCGCGACCGTCGGCGGGAACGCCAGCAGCGCCGCAGCGAAGATCACCGGGATGACGCCGGCCATGTTCACGCGCAGCGGCATGTAGGTCGCACCGCCGGCCGTCTGGCGGCGGCCGACCATGCGCTTCGCGTACTGAATCGGGATGCGGCGCTGCCCCTCCTGCACGAAAACGACGGCGACGACGATGCCGATCGCGATCAGCGGGAAGAACAGCCGCTCCATCGGGCCGCCGTTGATCCACGCGTTGATCCCCTGCGGCGCCGACGTCAGGATCGAGGCGAAGATCAGCAGCGAGATCCCGTTGCCGATGCCGCGCTTCGTGATCAGCTCGCCGAGCCACATCAGCAGCACGGTGCCGGCGGTCAGCGTCACGATGATCAGCACGAGGCGGCCCGAGTTGGTGTGCAGCGCGCCCGACCGGTTGAAGAGGTACGCATACCCGGCCGACTGGGCGGCGGCGAGACAGACGGTCAGGTACCGCGTGTACTGGTTGATCTTGGCGGTGCCGGCCTCGCCTTCCTTCTGCAACTGCTCGAGCTTCGGGATCACGACCGTCATCAACTGGAGGATGATCGACGCCGTGACGTACGGCATGATCCCGAGCGCGAAGATCGAGAAGCGGGACAGCGCCGAGCCGGAGAAGAGGTTCAGCAGGCCGAGCACCGTGCCGCCGCGGCCGTTGAAGTAGTTCTGGATCTGGCTCGAGTCGACGCCCGGCGCGGGCATCCACGAGCCGAGACGGTAGGCGGCGAGGATCGCCGCCGTGAAGAGGAGCCGGCGCCGAAGCTCCGGAACCCGCCAGGCATTGGCGAGCCAACTCAGCACGCTGTTACTCCTCGCCTTCCGTCTGCTCGGTCGCCTCGGCTGTCTCCGGAGCCGCCTCGGGCGTTGAATCGGCGCTCGAGGACGACGCGGAGCGGCCTTCAGGCCTGCGCTTCAGGTTCTTCGGCTTCCGCGCCTTCGGCTCCTTGAGCAGCGTCAGCGTGCCACCGGCCGCCTCGACCTTCTCACGTGCCGTCGCGGACGCTCCGTGCACGGTGATCGTGAGCTTCTTCGAGAGCTCGCCGACGCCGAGCAGCTTTACGTCCTTGCGCACGGAGCGGATCAGGCCCTTCGCCTTCAGCGACTCGGGCGTCACCTCCTCGTCCACCTCGAAGCGGTCGAGGTCGCGGAGATTGACCGGCTGCGTGTACGTGCGGAACGGGCCGACCGGCATGGCGTCCTTCGACGTGTTGCCGCGAAGCTTCGCCGTGCGCATGTAGAGCGGCATCTGGCCGCCCTCGAAGCCCGCCCGCATGGCGTGCGAGCCGGCGCGCGACTTCTGGCCCTTGATCCCGCGACCGGAGTACCGCCCCTTGCCCGAGCCCAGGCCGCGGCCGACGCGCTTGCGCTCCTTGCGCGGCTGCGCGGGCTGCAGGTTCGAGAGGTTGAGCTCACCGGCCATTTACTGCTCCTCCACGTTCACGAGGTGACGGACCTTCCGAAGCATGCCCGAGAGCACAGGGCCGTCGTCGTGCTCGGCGGTCTTCCCGATCCTGCCGAGGCCGAGCGCCCGCAGCGTGCCGCGGTGGCGCTGGGTCTGGCCGATCGAGCTACGAACCTGCGTCAGCTTCACCTTCGGCATCGCTCGTCACCTCCTCGGCCTCGATTGGCGCCTCGACCTCGGCCTCGATCGGCGCCTGGTAGGGCAGCACGTCGCGAATCGACTTGCCGCGGGCCCGCGCAACGTCCTCGGGACGGCGCAGCTGGCGGAGTGCGGTCTCGGCGGCCTTCAGCATGTTGATCGGGTTCGTCGTCCCGAGCGACTTCGCGAGCACGTCGCGGATGCCTGCAAGCTCGAGCACTGCGCGGACCCCGCCGCCGGCGATGACGCCTGTACCGGGCG
>JALYLO010000102.1 GCA_030774175.1 Actinomycetota bacterium | reverse complement strand
TGGTGCGGGAAGGTGAAGGCGTCGCGGCGCGTGTCCTCGACTCGCTCGGGGTCGAGCTCTCGAAGGTCCGCACGGCCGTCGAGTTCATCATCGGCCGCGGGGATTCGACGACCTCTCCGAGCGAGATCACCCTGTCACCCCGTACGAAGAAGGTCGTCGAGCTCGCGATCGACGAGGCCCGCAAGCTCGGCCACAGCCACGTCGGCACGGAGCACCTCCTGCTCGGGCTGGTCCGCGAGGGCGAGGGGATCGCCTCGGGCGTCCTCGAGTCGCTGGGCGTGTCGCCGGAGAAGGTCCGCGACCAGATGATCGCGACGCTCGGCCAGCAGCACCCGGCGACCCAGGGCGAGGCCGCCGCCTCGGGCGGCGAGTCGCGAAGCTCGAAGACGCCGACCCTCGACCGGCTCGGGGCGAATCTCACCGCGATGGCGAAGGCCTCGCAGCTCGACCCGGTCATCGGGCGCGAGAAGGAGATCGAGCGGGTCGTCCAGATCCTCTCGCGGCGCACGAAGAACAACCCCGCGCTGATCGGCGAGCCGGGCGTCGGCAAGACCGCTATCGCCGAAGGCCTCGCCCAGCGGATCGTGAGGGGCGATGTCCCGGAGACGCTCCAGAACAAGCGCGTCCTTACCCTCGACATCGGCTCGCTCGTCGCCGGCACGAAGTACCGCGGTGAGTTCGAGGAGCGCCTCAAGAAGATCATCGAGGAGCTGCGCCACGCGCACGACGTCGTCCTGTTCATCGACGAGCTCCACACGCTCGTCGGCGCCGGCGCCGCGGAGGGCGCGGTCGACGCGGCGAACATCCTCAAGCCGTCGCTCGGCCGGGGCGAGCTCCAGTGCATCGGCGCCACAACGTTCGACGAGTTCCGCAAGTACATCGAGCGCGATGCCGCGCTCGGGCGCCGCTTTCAGCCGGTCATGGTCGAGGAGCCGACGATCGAAGAGACGGTCCTGATCCTGAAGGGCATCCGTTCCCGCTACGAGGACCACCACAAGCTCGCCATCAGCGACGAGGCCGTGAAGGCATCGGCCGAGCTCTCCGCCCGCTACATCACGGACCGCTTCCTTCCCGACAAGGCCATCGACCTCATGGACGAGGCCGCGAGCCGGGTGCGCCTGCGCTACTCGACCCTCCCGAGCGACGTGAAGGAGGCCCAGAAGGAGCTCGACCGCGTCGTCACGGAGAAGGAGACGGCGATGGAGGCGCAGCAGTACGAGCTCGCCTCGACCCTGCGCCAGGAGGAGCGCACCCAGCAGGAGAAGCTGCAGCAGGCGAAGGCCGACTGGCTGCTCGCGCAGTCCGAGAAGCGGCCCGAGGTCACCGACGAGGACATCGCCGAGGTCGTCTCGATGTGGACCGGCATCCCGGTCCGTCGTCTGGCGGAGGAGGAGACGCAGAAGCTCCTCAAGATGGAGGAGGCCCTCCACGGGAAGGTCATCGGCCAGGACGAGGCGATCAGGACGATCTCGCGAGCGGTCCGCCGGGCCCGCGCCGGGCTCAAGGATCCACGCAGGCCGATCGGCGTGTTCTTCTTCGTCGGCCCGACCGGTACCGGGAAGACGCACCTCGCGCGGACGCTCGCCGAGTTCATGTTCGGCAACGTCGACAACACCGTGAAGATCGACATGTCCGACTACATGGAGCGGCACAACGTCTCGCGGCTGGTGGGTTCGCCACCCGGTTACGTCGGATACGAAGAGGGCGGCCAGCTCACCGAGACGGTGCGCCGCAAGTCGTACTGCGTGATCCTGCTCGACGAGATCGAGAAGGCGCACCCCGAGGTGTTCAACATCCTGCTGCAGATCTTCGACGAGGGGCGCCTCGCGGACGCGAAGGGGCGCACGGTCGACTTCCGCAACACGATCATCATCATGACCAGCAACCTCGCGCAGAAGATGCTGAAGAGCGAGGCCGCGCTCGGCTTCCGGACCAGCGCCCCTGGCGAGGCGGGCGACATGGCGGCGCAGTACGACCGGATGAAGGAGCGGGTCCAGGAGGAGATGAAGCGCTTCTTCCGCCCCGAGTTCCTCAACCGGATCGACGCGACCGTGGTGTTCCAGCCGCTCACGAAGCCGGAGATCCGCCAGATCGTCGAGCTCGAGCTCGCGCGCGTGCGCAAGCAGCTCGCCTCGCAGGAGATCGCGCTCGAGGT
>JALYLO010000101.1 GCA_030774175.1 Actinomycetota bacterium | reverse complement strand
CTGCGCCGTCGACGATGTCGAGCGGCGGGCGGAACCCGTGTTCGGCCGTCTTGCGTTCAGAGAAGTGCACCGGGTCCTCGTCGGTCACCCAACCCGTATCGACGCTGTTCATGTGAATGCCGTCCGTTCGGTAGTCGGCTGCCGACGTGCGCGTCATCATGTTCAGCGCGGCCTTCGCCATGTTCGTGTGCGGGTGCCGGGTCGTCTTGTGACGGCGGTAGAACTGTCCCTCGACCGCCGAAACGTTGACGATGTGCTTGTCCCGTTCGGGGCCGCGCAGCATCAGCGGCTTGAGGCGCGCGTTGAGGACGAACGGGGCGACGGCGTTGACAAGCTGAGTCTCGAGCAGTTCCACCGACGACACCTCCGAGAGCAGGAGCCGCCACGAGTTGCGCTCGCGGAGGTCAACCTGCTGCAGATCCTGGTCGAGGCGCCCCTCGGGGAAGAGGTCTCCCTGCCGGACGAGGTTGTCCGCCGCCGACAGCGTTTGCACGAGCTCCGCAGCGCCCGTCGAGAGTGTGGGCGCGTAACGGGGTAGACCTTCGTACTCGCCGAGCAGGCGTCGCTCGTGCGCAGGCAGCCGCTCGGCCGAGGCCATTTCCTTCTCCATCATGTGGCGGTAGAACTCCTGCGGTCGCCGGACGGTCTGACACGCGTTGTTGACGATGAAGTCGAGCCGGTCGCGACTCGAGTTGAGGTGCCGGCAGAATGCTTCGACGCTCGGTGTGTGACACAGATCGAGACCGAAGATCTCGAGGCGGTCGCGCCACTCCTCGAAGTCCGCCTCTGCGCCGTAGCGGGCCGCCGAGTCGCGGGGGAAGCGTGTCGTGACGATCAAATGCGCACCCGCGCGCAAGAGCTTGATCCCGGCCTGGTAGCCGATCTTGACGCGCCCGCCCGTCAAGAGGGCGACGCGCCCGGTCAGATCGGCGCTCTCCGACCGCTTCCCGTAGTTGAAGTCTCCACAAGCCGGGCAGAGCTGGTCGTAAAACGGGTGAATCTCGACGTAGAGCTGCTTGCAGACGTAGCAGTGCTGCGGCTCGACGACATCGCGCATATCCGGACCCGCACTCGCATCGGCCTGCTCGAACGCTTCGGGTGGCGAGTAATTCGGCGTCGTGAAGATGGGCTTTTCGCGCAGGACCCTGATCCCCGTGTCGGCGAGCACCGCCTCGTCGCGACGCGCTCGCGCAGCCTTCTCGTTTCGCCGGACGGCTTTGCCCCAACGGCGGCGCTGGACGAGATCCGGCTCGTAAACGTCACCGGCCGCCCGCAAGAGTCGCGTCCGCTCCTCGACCGTCAACGACCCGAGCAGACTGCGGTCGCGCACGATCTCCTCGAGCGCAGCAATGACCGCTCTCAGCCTCTCCGCGTCGAGCGAGGAAGAGTCGAACCAGCCGTCTTTTGGTGCCGTCGACATGGGCCTTAGGGTAGCCCCGTTCGCACAACACACTCGCGCCTGAGCGGCAGAGCTTTCATGGGCCCGCTTGGATTCGAACACGCCTGCTAATCGAACTTTTTTTGCTCGCGTGGGTGCACCGGTGGGGGCACGCCGTGCGCGCGAATGGTCACTTTTGACGCGTTTGAGCGCGTCTGGAGGAGCTCGGTGCGGTCCCCGCCGCCGCGTCAGCGCTCGCGTCCGAGGTTGGGGCCTCGGCCTTCGCCTCGATCGCGTGCGCGCTCGTGTCGTCGCGCGAGCTCGATGATGCGCTCGCGCCATCGCTCGGCTTCACCGCGAAGCCGCTCGTATTGCGTGTCGTCGAGCTCGAACTCGTCTCGGCGAAGTCGATCGAACCTCCCGAGCATGTCCGCGAACACGCCAGGGTCGAAGCCGAGGTCTTTCTGCAATGCGAGCTCGCATAATCGCTCGAGTCCGTAGCGCGGCTCGAGCGCCATCAGGTCAGCGAAGTCTCGAGCTTCCGCGCGCCCGAAGAGCGCCAGCACCTTGTCGACCGCGAGCTCCTCGCCACTAAGCATGGGAGCCGGCGGCCCGGGCTCGGCCGGGAAGAGCCGTGCGTCGGCACCGAGGTCGAGCTCGGTGCGATCGTCGCCGCTCTCGACGACCAGACGAGCAAAACCGGGGTTCTCCTGAATGTGGTGGACGACGAGACCGGCTTCGCGGAGGACACGGTCGACGGCCGGTACGAGCCTGTCGACGGCGTCGGTCGTCGGACCGAAGAAGTCGAGGTCGCGGGTCCGTCGACGAACGTCGCCTCGCGCGATCAAGGCGGCGCCGCCGGCGAGTGCGAAGCCTTCGGCTTCCTCGAGACCGGCGATGATCTCGGCGACCTGCTCCTGAAGCGGGCTCAGCACCTAGCGAGCGCGGCGGTGACGCTCAACTACCCAGTCCGCCCATGCGCGCCGAACCGGCGGTGGCAATACGAGGTCGTCCCAGAGCTCGAGCAACTGGTCGGCGTCGATGTAAAAGCGCACGTCGTCTTCGGTCCCCTCGCGCAGGACCTGCTCATAGACGCGGGCCCGATCGGCGCGGTCGTCGAGGTCGTAGCTAAGAGTAGGGCCGCTCCAGCGAATGTGGAGCGGAAGCTCGACTCGCCCGCTCGCCTTGGGACTAAACTCGGCGACGTCGTCCGGCAGGGCGACCGGGCGTGCCGCTGGGCCGAGCTCGCGAGTTCGCGTCTGCGCCATCCCGCACCAGTGTACGGGGACGGGCGGCGGCGCTTGCGCAACGCCAATTTAGAACTGGTGTCTTCATTACGAGCGATGAACAGGTGCCGCCGCGAGACGCGAGTAGTCGTGTCAAGCCGCATGAATCCAAAGAACGTACGCGACCGAAGTGGCGGCCGAAGACCGACCACGACAAACACGTGGACCCCGCGTAGACCCCGGCCCGGGAGCGGAAACCGAACCGCTGTCGGAAGCTCGGCCCTGTCTGCGCGCGATCTTTGCGAGGCGCGTGCGGACCTTCAAATGCTCATTCGCCCGTTGAGCGCCCCGACTGCCGGAGCAGCCGCGTCGTTGTAGTGGACGTTAGAAGCGGCCGAGCAACTTGGCGGTCGGCTCGAAGACGATGTGCCCCTTCATCGCGGCCTTCGGCGTGTTATACGCGTAGAACAGCCCGGACTCGGTCAACTTGGCGTCGACGACGCCGGGCAGCCGAAGCGAGATCAGCTTGCCGTCGCCCAGGCGCGCGAACACGAGGCGACCCGTGCCGCGAAGCAGCGCCAGCCTCGCGTTGACGCCGACGAGCTCGAGC